>JBIIBX010000024.1:0-13166 GCA_044239185.1 Schleiferiaceae bacterium
GTACCCAACAACACGTTGTAGAACAAGATGAAATTGAAAACAACACCGGAGAACACGTGGAAACCGTGGAAGCCCGTGATAAAGAAAAAGAAGTTCGCAAACAGCTTGTTCCCGTATTCGTTGCGGTACATGTTGGCTCCTTGAACGGTGGACGCACCCCGGCCCAGAAGCGACATGGCCTCGGCGTGTTCGTATACGGCACCGCCTTTTCCTGGCTCAAGCAATTTCCACTCGGGATGCGCCTTGAAGGCGGCAAAAACATCGCTTTGTGTAAATTCCTCGCCGTGGTTGCTGGCATGACCGGCTTCGCCGTGAATCATTTGAGAGAACGACAACACTTTGCCGTCGGCATCGGCCACCTTCACCACGCGGGTGTCGGCCAATTCTATGCCTCCTTTGTCGCCTTGAATAAAGTGGTACCACTCCCAAGCCTGCGAGCCCAAGAAGATGGCTCCCCCTACGATGGTTGCAAGCATCCACCACGCTACTGCGCCTTGCTTCTTTTCGTGGCCGGCATTCACTGCCAACACCATCGTTACCGAAGACATGATCAAAATAAAGGTCATCAAAGCCACGTACAACAGGGGCTGATCGCCTTCGATTCCTGGGAAGTGCGTAAATACGTTCTCGGCAATGGGCCAAGAGCTTTCGAAATTGAAGCGCATGAAGCCGTAGGCCGTCAAGAATCCCGAAAACGTCAAGGCGTCGGAAATCAAGAAGAACCACATCATCAGTTTGCCGTATTCGGCGCGCAAGGGCTCGTTCCCTCCTCCCCAGCGGGAGGTCGTTGCAGCAGGTGCGGGGTGTGCAGACATGGATAGATCGTTAATGTCGGAGCGCAAAGTTAACGAAGAAACGCCAAGAATAGAACGAGGTAAATCCACAATCCGTCCAAGAAATGCCAAAATAAACCTGCCCGGTCCAGACCTGCCCAATTCTCAGGCCCATAAGCCCCTTTGCTCGCCTGGCGAGCGGTTACCAAAAGGACAATCGTTCCCGCTAAAGCGTGCATCCAGTGGAACCAGGCAATGACGTACAACCAACTCCCGGCTTGGGTGCTTTGGGAACCCGTGAAATAGTATCCCTGTGCCAGTAATTCCTGACCTCCCAAGAATTGCGTCACCAAAAAACCCAATCCCACCAACACAGCCAGCCACAGGGTCGAGACTACTTGTCCTTGATTGCCCCGCTTGGCTTGCGCAAGAGCGCGCTGCATCAGCACACTGCCTACTACTACCAATGCGGTAGAGGTCCAAAACCACGTGGGCAAGGGCACTTCCGCCCATTGACCTTTGGCAACCAGGGCAGAGCGAGCCACCACATACCCGGAGGTTAGCCCGGCAAAAGCCATGGCCATTGAAGCCATGCCAATCCACAAAAGGGGCTTGGCCGCCTTAGCGGTCGAAGAGGAAACCGACTGTTCCATGCAACAAAGTGTGATCGATTACGTAAATAATTTGCACCAGGGTCAGGTACCCAATGGTGGTGAGCATGAGCTTTCTCGCCTGAGCGTCGGACGGTTGCCGGTGCATACGAAGCGCCGCTGCAATGACCCAAACCCCTACTCCCAATACCAAAACCGCTCCCAACCACGAAAGTTTAAGCGACCCCGTCAATCCGGAAGCAGGCAACAAGGAAATTCCCACCATGAACGTGGCGTAAACAAAGGAGCCGTACGTGGCCGAACGGTCTTTCACGCGGTTGGGCAACAAAAAGTAGCCGGCACGGGCATAGTCGTCGTATGCCATCCACGCGATGGCCCAGAAATGGGGGAACTGCCAAACAAACTGCACTGCAAACAAGACGCCGGGCTCTATGCCAAAACGGCCGGTTGCCGCCACCCACCCCAGCAAGGAAGGAATGGCCCCCGGAAACGCGCCCACCAATACGGCCCAGGGAGTTTGGGCTTTGAGCGGGGTGTAGAAAAGGACGTAAAGGGCAATGCTAAGCGCCCCAAAAGCGCCCGTTAAGGGATTCAGCCAAAACAACCCGACAAGGCCTAGAGCACCGCTCACAAGGGCCACCGCCCACGCTTGGCGGACCGACATGCGTCCGGACGGGAGAGGTCGGCCTTGGGTGCGGTGCATCAAGGCATCTTGCTTTTGCTCCCAAATTTGGTTAAACGCGTTGCTCGAGCCTACGACCAACATGCCACCAGCAACCAAAACGACCAAAGGAAGGAGTTGATCTGCCCACCGATTCTCCGGCAAGACCGAAGCGCCCAACAAAAATCCAGCAACGGCCGAGAAAACGACCGACGCCGCAAGCCGCAATTTCATCAATTGCGCGGCATCCGACCACGAAAACACACTGGTACGGGCCAACGGGGCGCGGTTATCGCTTGCTTCAGGCATGGGCACAAAGATAGGGCGAGCCGCACACCAAGAACCAAGGATTTAACAAATCCGGACGGTTGTAACGCAGCGGTTTGTCCCAGTGCAAATTACCCTCTGCATCTTGCTGAACCACCACCACCGAACATCCTGCCGCTTCCGCGACGGCCTGCCCTGCAGCCGTGTCCCACTCCATGGTTGGCGCCAAACGGGGGTAGGCATCTGCCCGCCCTGCAGCTACCCAGCAAATCTTCAAGGAACTGCCCATGCTCACTCGTTCCAGAGGGCCGTGTTTTTCCTCCCAACGCGCCAAAAGGGCCTCGGTTGCTTCCGAATTGTGGGACCGACTGGCCACTACCCGAAACGAATCTTGCCTTAATTCTCTTTGAAGTTTAGTGCCTTTCAACTCTGTCCAAGAGACCGCAGTCGTTGCATGAAAAGCTCCCCGCTGGGCATCGCCCAAGAATACCCAGCCCAAAACCGGCGCATACACCACCCCAAAGACAGGCACTCCGCGGTGCACCAAGGCAACATTCACGGTGAACTCTCCGTTCCGTTTGATAAACTCCTTGGTGCCGTCCAACGGATCAACTACCCACAAAGACTCCCACTGGGAGCGTTCTTCGAATGAAATGGCGCGCCCCTCTTCCGAGAGCACCGGATAGGGAGTAACATCCAATGCAGCCTGCAAAACCCGGTGGGCCGCCCGGTCCGCAGCGGTCAAGGGGGAATCGTCGGCCTTGGTTTCGACCGCAAAATCCTCTCGGCCGTAGACTTCCAAAATGGCAGCACCCGCGGCGTAAACCGCGTTCAAAACGGTTTCAACCAAGGCGTCTGGCAACAAAAAAGCCCCCGGTTCGGGGGCTTTTGAAGAAGAAAGCGTTTCGCTCATTGCAAGGTAAAGTTGACCGGCAACGAATAACGCATGCGTACAGATCGACCGGAAACTTTGGCGGGAATCATGCTTGGGAACTTCTTCACCACCCGAACGGCTTCCGAATCCAAAGACTTGTCTACTCCGCGTTCGATGGTTACGTCGGCAATGGAACCGTCTTTTTCAATGATGAAGGAAATCCACACCTTGCCTTGAATGCCCATGTCACGTGCCATGGTCGGGTAGGAGGTTTCTTTGGCAACAAACTGACGTACCTTCAATTGGAAACAATCGAATTTTGCGTCTTCGGTGGATTCGCGTTCGCAACCTGGGAAAACCGGACGGTTTTCTACACTCACAAAATCAAAGACTTCGGTGTTCTCCCCAACTTCCTCAATCATTTCTACCTGATCGTTTTGATCGGTTTCGGTAGACTCCAAAGTGGTCTCAGGAATATCTACATCGTTATCAACGATGGTAATGACCTCTGGCGGAGCTTGGGGAGGAGGAGGAGGAGGAGGCGTGTTCTTTTGAGTCAAAGGAATGACCTCGTCTTCCAAGGTGACATTCAGATCTCCCAAGGACCCCGCTGTGGCCTCGTACGATTTCCATTCGAAAGCAAGTACAGAGAGGGTCAATGCAATGACTGCCCCTATCTGCATGAACAAGCCTCTGCGGCGTTCAAGATCGAACAATGGGTTTTTGCGGTTTTTCATGCCGTATAGATTTTACGGGTTAAAGATACGCTTTGCAAAAAGGGACGCAAGAACTGTGCCTAAAAAAATTCCAAGGGCATTGGATAACAGGTCCATCCAATCGAAAAACCTTCCTGCAATCAGGGGCTGAAGCACTTCCAAGGCGCTTCCCAAAGAAAAAGCGACAGCCAACCGCCGCCAAGACCATACTTCGTGGCGTGCCCGGCCCAAACCGAGTGCGAAAGCCAAACCGGCATAAGCTCCAACGTGCAGAAAAACATCCGTCAAAGACAAAAAGAGGGTGGGCAATTCTTCCCGGGGTTGGAGGGAAAAAAAGGACACCACGGCCGCCCAAAGGGCGGCCGTGGTGTTCCCGGCGTATTTCCAAAAATGTTTAGGCACCGACCAAGGCCTTGTATGCCTCAGCCGTCATCAATCCCGTGCGGTCTGAAGCGTCGTTCAAACGCACCTTGACCATCCAACCGTCGCCGTAAGGGTCACCGTTCACCTTTTCAGGAGCGCTGTCCAAAGCCGGGTTGACCTCCAAAATCTCACCTGCAAGAGGCAAAAACAAATCCGAAACGGTTTTTACCGCCTCTACAGAACCGAAAACGGCTTCGGCATCCAAAGCCTCGCCCTCGGTGGGGATGTCAATAAACACGATGTCTCCCAATTCAGACTGGGCAAAATCCGTAATACCTACCGTGGCAGTATCGCCATCTAAGCGAATCCACTCGTGGTCTTTGGTGTAGAAAAGGTCGTTGGGAATGTTCATGGGGTTCCGATTTTAGGCAAAGGTAAATCGCGTTGAGAGAAAATGGGAAAGGGAAAGGGGTCGGTTGCGCAATTTAGAACCAATCAACCCCCCAAGTTCAATTTGAAGGCAAAACCCGCCTGCACCTGGGACGTCGGGAAGGCGTTGCCGGTTTTGAAGCGGCTGGCAGACTGGTCGTAGTACGCTTGGGCGGTCAGGCGTCGGCTCAAGCGGTAGTCCGCGGTGAACTTGATGGTGGTACGACGTTGGCCAGCGGTGGGCTGAACAAAGTCCTCGAGGATCTTTCGGATTACGGTTTGGTTGTCGTTGAATTTGACGTCCAATTTGAGCTCCAAATTGCTTTTGACCTGGGTGCGTCCACCTGCTTGGTCCACCACCGTGAACTTGACGTCTGGGATGATGTATCCAACGCCAAAGGTTACGTCGTGGGACTTGGTTTCGTTGAATTGGTTGTTGGCCAAACTCAAGGCGACTTGCCGGCTGCGGTTGATGTCCAATTTGAAGGTGGCATTGGCTTTGGTCCGCACTTGAACCCCCACCAAGGGACTGAAGTTCTCGCTCATGGCGATCTGCCCCACTTGCAAGTCCGACAAAAGATCGCCGTTGTCGTTTCGGGGGAACGGATTGGTCGGGTTGTCTTCCAGCTTTTGCGCGCGAAGCATGTTGGTTTGGATGCCGGTAGCGGTGAGGGTTCCGGTGTAGCCGTGGCTCAAGGCGACCGAGGTGAAATTCCGTTTGACCCAGGGGATGTTTTGCAAACCGGTGTAGTTGACTTTCCAGTTGGGCCTTGGCAGCCCGTTGGTGAACGACCCCAGGGAGGCCGTCGCGGCGGGGTCACCTCCGTAGGCACTCAAGAAGCTGCGAATCAAAACGTCTTGCTGGATGACGCTGAATCCGTCGTAGCCGTAGCGCGACGAATCGGGGTCGGAGATGTACGTGGGGGTGTAGTTGGGGTTGTTTGCCTGGTGGTCCAACGCGTAACGCTCCGAGAAAACCAGGCGGTTGGCGCGGAACAAATCGTACACGGCGGACTTGAATTCGGGCTCGGGGCTGTTTTCAAACGCCGAAGAAAAGGCCCACCAGGACTGCGTGAAGTTTTGCATTTGTTGGGGGCTGAAGTGCCTGAATCCTTGTCCAAATGCGGTGTCTGGGCCCGTGCCCGTGCTGTACCGGTAGGTGCTGCTGTATTGGTCGCCAAAAGTGCGCTGGGCCGTTAAGTCGATCCGGAACTCCGGAAGGGGTTCCACCTGGGCGCGAACATTCAGGTTTTCGGTAAGCGTCCGTTGGAACCGGTTGGGCTGGTTGCGGTTTTTGATCATCCAGTCGTTCTGGGCCGCGCGGAGGTCAATGGGGGCCTGCCATCCGAGAAGATAGTCCCATCCGGGGGCCCATCCGCTGCCCAAATCTCCTCCAAACAAAACAGGAGATTGGCGGAAGCCTGGCAAAGACGATCCCGTGTTTCGGGTGTAGGAAAGGTTGGCTGTTTTGGCCATGGTCAGGAAGCCCACGCCGGTTTTTAAAATCGCGAAGAGGGGACCTTTTTTCTCCTCCTTGGGGGCTTCCGCCAAAGGCTTTGGAGCGGTAGGCATTCCTCGGCCACCAAGCGCGGCGTTGCCCTTATTCGCAGAAGCCTGGAATTTCTTTAAGAACGGAAACTTGTTGTAGAACGTGTTGAAATTCAAGTTGCCTGTGAGCGACCACTTGCCGGAATTCTGGATGGTGTAGCCGTAATCCAAGGAGTCGATTTTCTTGATGGATGCCAGCAACGAATTGGTCTGCCAGTCGTACTCCGCTGTGTACCGCGCCTGGAGTTGCACAAACTCCAAATACGGGATTTTGTTGATAGGCAACTGCCAGCCGATGTTGGCGGTTTGGTGGTAGTTGGTAGGACGGCCACCGGCGCGCAGGTTGTCCAGCAAAAAGTACTGCACAGAATCCACCGCCATCGGTCCCGGTTTTTCGTCGAAGCGAACACGCATCCGGGCGTTGTAGTCGAACTTGATGGCTTGGCTCAGGTCCCACACCAAGTCGTAGGTGCGTTCCATGGTGAAGTTCTTGTTGTACGTAACCGGAAGTTTGAACTGGGGATTGTCCACGTTGCGCATTTGGAGCAACTGCAGGGTGCGCTGAACGTCGGAACGGGCGCTGAATCGCGAGGGCGTCAAGTTGAAATTGATGTCCCGAACAAGTGCCAAGTTTTTGTTCTTGATCTTTTTGAAAGGACGAAGGGTGATGGGCTTGGCTTGGTACACGTACGCCAGGGCACCGCGGTAATCCTGGCGGTTGTCAAACTGGATATTGGCATCGCGGCGGAGGACCTCGTTGAACGAATACGTGGCATTCCAGTTGGAGAGGTCCAAGGGAGTCGGATTCTTCTTCATGGCCGCTGCGGAACGGTCTACGCGGACGTTGGTCAGGGCCAAGCTGCGTCGCTGGGTGAGGTCTTTGACCAAGGCGCGCAAGGAGTCCCGCTCTGCGGCATTGGGGAGGTTCTTGACGGCGTCGTCCACCCGGATATCGGGATTCAACGGATTGTACTGCGGGGTTTTAAACTCCTGCGCCATGCTCACGAATAGCGGCAATTTAAGGCGTTGCGACCCCAAGACTTTGCCCAATTCCAGGTTTCCTTGCACGTCGTAGGAAGCAGACGCAAACCGGTTTCGTTCGGTGGGGCCCTGGTCGATGGCGCCAAATCCGACGCCGCTGTACAGGCCGGTGGCCACGACTTGGCCCAAGTCGGCCAGTTTCATGCTGGCGCGGGCCGTAGCGGCCTCTCCCCCTTCGTTTTCAAAGTCCGCCATGCGGAATTCGTTGATCCAGACCTCGGCGCATTTGTCGTAGCCGTCGTCGGAGCCGCCGGCCTCGCGTTTCTTGCTGTTGCGCACTCCAATAAGCACAGTCCGCACCAGTCCCAGGTTGGGCACGCCCACCACCCGGTAAGTGGCTCCGGCCGAATCCTTGGAGTACGGGTTGGAAATCAACCAATTGGGGTCAATTTGCATCAGGCGATCGCGTTCCAATTTCAAGGCAGTAAGTACTTCCAGAGGCAAATCCACATGGTTGGCATCCGGCCAAATGGCATCGGGATCTTTGATTCCCCAAGGGGTGACTTTTAGGGGCAGTTCGTATTCGTAGTAGTTCTGGGAATAGTCGTTGCCCAAGCGGATAAAGATGGACAGGTCGTTGTCTTTCAATTGGCTCTCCACCCCTGCCGCCTCGGCATGGACAAAAAGCCGAAGGCGTTTGTACCACCGCATGTCCACCGACATGTTTTTGAAAACCGCACGGGCATCGCCGTCGCGTAGGCCGCACACCCGCATGCTGATCGCTTGTTCGTTCTGGGGAACCGCGGCCGTGCTGGCCAACAGGATTTGGCGGTCAATACCCGGAGGCAAGACATAGGGAACAGGAACTTTTCCGCCGTTCTCTTCCAAGTTCACCGCATTTACCGCAAAGGTGGTGCCGCTGCCTTGGTCGGTAGGCACTTCCTCGCGAAGGCCGTCCAAGGAGAACGGGTACCGGCGCCATTCGCCCCGCACCAGGTCCAGCCGGGCAAAACGGAGTACGACCGAAGAGTCCCACCCCTTCAGGACCATGCGCAGAAAACGGATGGACCGAAAATCCGAAATACCCCCGACGCGGGCTTCGGGCTCAAAAACGGGGATTTTAAACTGGATCCAACGCACCGGCTTCCGGGTTTGGTCCGGCAATTCGTCTGTGGTGGTCTCGAAGATGTCTGCGATGTAATTCTCTCCAACCACCAAATCTTCCGGACGCATTGAAACCTTGTACTGAAAATAGGACTCCGCCTTGTTCATGGTCTGGTCCCGGTTGATGTCCTCCTTGTCCGGCATGTTCGTGGCCGACGCAGGCACCCCGTTCACGGTTTCGGTGTTCGAATTCCCCTGCGGGCTGTTAAAGCGCTTGTACCGGTCGAGGATATCTGCGTCCTCGTTGTCCAAGTTGACTCCTCGGAAATACTGAAAGTTGTCTCCCGCGGGGTCTTGAATTGCCGTCTGAACCAGCGTGGAACCGGAGCCGTAAAGATTTGTAAGTCGCTCCACGTAGGTTTCTGCCAAGGCATACTTCCAACGCAATTCGTCGGCGTCGGACAGCCCGTCCATGCCCACATCTTGAAAACCGCGGGCGGTGGGGTCTGTGCCAAATGCTTCCGTAATCGGTTGGTAGCGGGAGGTGTATCCCCAGGCCGACGAGTCCAGGTCGTCGCGCAGACCCAAGGGAGAAAGTCCATTTTCGAAACTCTGCCTGCCGTCCTTCAGGATGTCTTCGCTCAGGTTGCCCAAGTGAAAATAGACATCTCCCCCGGTTGCAGTTGGGTCGCCGTAGAAAGGATCCATCACCCAAAACTGGATGAATTCGATGTTCTGCTCCTCGAAATTATTGATTTGCAAGGACCGCATCAAACCGCCCCAGCGGGATTGGGGGTCGTTGAGTTTGCCTGCGTTGTCCAGGCCGGAAGAAATGCCCGGTAGGCCCTCCACATCGTAGTTGTACGGCCCGCGTTCCTGGGGATAAAAGGCCACGTCGAACATGGCGATGTTTCGGGCCATGCCCGGTTGCACCGGCAGGTTGGGGAACACCTCGTTGATGGGCACCATCCGCTGGCGGTGGTCCGACAAGATGGCAGGGTTTTGGCGGATGTTCTGCGGGGTGGCTGCGGTGTTGGCAAAGAACGTGGGGTCAATGATGTACCAAGACGTTCGGGCCCGGTTGAAGCCGTAGCCAATGGAATTGTTGAGCGCAGCCTCCGGAAACAACCGGGGCTGTCCTTCGGGCACGCTGGCCAGGGTCCACGTATTGTTCCCGCGCAGGTCGATTTGCGTTTGGGCGCCTTCAAAGTCGTCGATGTAGGTGGTGGCCGACCCGGTCAATCGGATGCTCCGGGGAGTCCCTGGAAGCAGTTGGGCCACTTCGCCTTGGAACTGCAACGAACTCGGTTCCTTGGTCGAAATCAAAGGCAACTTGTCCAGCAGCTTGGTGACCTGCGGCAAGTTCTTCTGAAACTGGGTATTGAGTCCCCAGATGGTGTTGTTGATGGGCTCCTCTCCGGCATTGACTTTTTGGGTCAAAGACCGTTCGCGCATGTTCAGCAAGGCCCCACCCACCGTTAAGTTGGGATTGAACTTGTGTTCGAAGGTCGTTCCGATAAAGGTCTTGGTCTGGAAATTGAACAAGGAGTTGTTTTCAAAACTGACCCGAATGGGAACGCCGCTGGACAACAGGGCTTCGTTCAAAATGCGGACCTGGCCCAAGGCGTAATCCACCGTGAAGTCCTGGTTTTCGGTCAGTTTGGTCCCTCCTGCCGTCACGGAAATAGACCCCCGGGGAATGTTGAAGGCATTGAGCTGAATCACCGACCCTCCGGCACTTTTGTAGCGGCCTTTGATCACAAATTTGTTCAACTGGGTCTCGGCCTGGGCTCGGAACCGGGTGGAGTCGTACAACTGCTGAAAAACGTAGCGTTTGCGCTCCGCTTCCGTGGTCAATTTTTCCGCCAACGAACTTCCAAAGGGCTCCAAAACCGGGAAAATAATGCGACCGGTTTGGGCATGGACTGTGATCCCTTCAACGTAATCGAAAATTCCGTCGGGAAAAGGGTCGCCGTTGCTGTTGACTTTGTCTGTGCCCAAGGCTTGCACCAAGAGCTGGTCCTTGATGCTGGACTGCGGCAAGAACGGGATGGGCAAACCCGTGGCGTCGTTTCGGTACAGGATATCCAGACGGAAATCCTCTTGCGACAACTGGAAGGCATTCAAGCTGTACACATTCTTCATCATCAGGTCCCAAATGGGCATGCGCACATTCAAGACCGGACTTTTCAGAAGCTTCAAAATCAGCGTTTTAGGCGGATTTATTCCGTCGTTGGAAAACTCCCCCACCTGGTACATGCGGCCGTTGGCGGTATACTGGTAAGCAACCGCCAATACCTCGTCCTGGTTCAGCGACGTATTCAGGGTGACGTACCCCAGTTGGGGATGAAAACGGTATTCGGTCGGTGCCAACTTCCGGGCATTGGTCAATTCGGCGAACTCCAAATTGGCCTCGACGCCTTGGCTCGTTAGAGCGTTCGATGCTTGGCTGATGTCCCGAACCCCGGGAATCTCTTGGGTCAAAACTTCGGGATCCAGTCGGTTGGAACGGTTGGAGGGCAGGTTATCCAAGGATTGCCCTGGAAAGAGGGAAAGACCGGGCCGAGCAGCCGATGTGGAGCGGTAAGCCCGGGCCTCGGACTCACCCAAATCCATAAATGCCACGATGTTCCGGGTTTCTTCGGTCATAGACCGTCGGTTGGTCACCCAAATTTCCAAACGGGTAATTTGCACCGGACTGTTGATCACCGGCAGGGTGGCCAACGTGGCCTCGTAATTGTCCCGGAAGTAATGTCCCAGGAAAAAGTGCCGGTTCGCCTCGTATTGATCTGCCTGTATTTCAAACAGTTGTGCAGTTGCACCACCCTGGATGTTGATGCTTTGGCTCTGGCTCCGTTGCTCAGACAACAACGTGGTAACCGTTGTTTTGCCAAATTGGAACTGGCCCTTGACCCCAAACAACGACTGCGCTCCGGTGATCAAAGTGGAGGTCATGGGCAAACTCACATTGCCCAATTCCAAGGACTTCACAATGTCGTCTTCTTGACCCCGAAAATCCAGTTTGGTTTTGTTCTCAAACGCAAAGGTGGCCTCGGTATCGTAGTTCATTTGCAAATTGAGCCGGTCGCCCACCTTGCCCGTGGCATTGACCTGCATGCGCTGGTCAAAATCCAACGCCCAGGTACGCTGGTTGCGAAGGGGAATCATGGGATTCTCAATTTTTTGGTACCGCACCCCAAACCGCAATTCGGCGGTTCCCTGGGGACGAACCTCCACGGCGTTGCTGCCGAAAACGTTTTTAAAGGTTTCGTTGGAAACGAACATGTCGGGAATGAGTCCGTCTCCCTCGCGGTCCGTTCCGCCTGCCCGTCCGCTCGCGGCCAAACGCTCTTGCCAAGACTGCGTCTGCTGCAGACTGAACATCCGCTCGCGGTACTGCGCCACAGTGTAGTATTCGGGAATCCCTACAGGCACATCCCCCAGGTACCGCTGCACCTGGTACATGCCCGTTGCGGGGTCATACACCGTTTCCGTGCGAAATCCTCCGGGCTGAATTTGACCGGGGTAGTTCCAGGGATTGGGACCCGAGCTGGAATCCGTTTGCGCATGACCGGATACCGCGGCCAAGACCAAGGCCACTGCGGTCAACAAACAGCGAAAACGGAATCCGACCACCTCCTTTACAGCGCTGCAAGCGCCATTTTAATCCAACCCTCCACACCGGCCTCGGGCTGGCTGGCAATGGCCGATGCCACGGCTTTTTCTACCGCCGGCCGCGAAAATCCCAAAACCTCCAAAGCCGCAATGGCCTCCATGCGGTCTCCGCCACCGGATGCTGCACTGCCCACGGTCTCGCTTGCTCCCGACCAGCGGGCCATTTTGTCGCGCAGGTCAACAACAAGGCGTTGGGCGCTTTTGGCGCCAATGCCTTTCACCGCCTGCAGGCGTCCTGAATTCCCCGAGGCAATGGTCTGTACTACTTCCGACGGAAGCATAGAAGACAACAACATGCGCGCCGTCGTGGCTCCCACTCCCGAAACCCCGAGCAGCAAGAGGAACACATCGCGTTCCTCCGCGGTGGAGAAACCGTACAGAACCTGGGCCTCCTCGCGGTACACGGCGTGAGCAAAAAGGAAAACTTCTTCGTTGCCGTCTGCTGACAAAGAAGATATGGCTCCAAACGTGGTCAGGGAAATGTGCAGGAAGTAACCCACACCCCCGCAGTCCACCACCACATGGGTAGGCGACTTGGCAACCAAAAAACCTCGAAAATGGTGGTACATACTGGACGGCTAACGCATTTGAACCGATGTTATTGCACAACCCGGTCGAATGTGCAAAAATAGCGGTTTTAAAACGAAAAATATGTACTTTGGCCCTTTCGAACCTAACCCTTTTTCCATGAAAAAAACGCTCCTCTCCTTGGGCTTGCTGGCATTGGTAGCTCTTTTGAGCCCTGCCCAAGCGCAATACTACTACCTCCCAGGTAGCACCAACGGCAATCCGGGCAACCTGAATGCCGATGCCGAATACCCCGTTGGAGGCGGATTGGCCACCACTTGGGCCACCATTTCTACGGCTTCTGCTACCGCTCCAACTTGGACCGCCGCACAAACCTTGCCCTTTGCATTTCAATTCAACGGAACGGCCGTTACTCAATACAAAGTGAGCACCTCTGGCGTACTGACCTTCGACGTCAATGCGGCCACCGCTCCCAGCTACACCAAAGGTTCATTGCCCAATGCAGGAATTCCCGACAATTCGGTCTGCATTTGGGGCTTGGCTGCTCCCGGCACCAACGACTTGATCGTAACCAAGACCTTCGGCACGGCCCCCAACCGCCAGCACTGGATCATGTTCTCTTCTTACGGCATACCA
>JBIIBX010000037.1:0-10824 GCA_044239185.1 Schleiferiaceae bacterium
CACCAAGAACACCCCCAGCGTCATCAACTACAACTTCAACGCCACGATGTCCGTCAACGCCATCACGCAGGTGATTGACTTTCCTTTTTCCAACAGCGGCTCCGGAAGTTGGTTGGTGAAGGAAGGCGAGGCCACGGTATTGGACTCCGTCATCGTTACTGCAGCCGACGGCACCACCACGCGCTACGCTATTTTGCTGTTGAACGAGAGCCTGGTGCGTTTGCGCACACGTCAGATCATTGATTTTCAAGGCCAAGGGGTGAACGCGCAAATTGAGTTTGGATTCATCCGTCAAGAGTAAACTTTTTGGTTTCAAGAATGCAAAAGCCCCGCCTGCAGCGGGGTTTTTTTGTTTTCAACCCCGTTGCAGGTGTAAAAACGTCATGGGTTGCACAAAAACGTAAACACCGCGGTAATTTTAGTTAATTCCGCAACAATGCGCTCAAGCTGGCGCAATTTTTGCGAACTTTGAAACTATGAAGAAAAACATGATGACCGTTGCGATCGCCCTGGTGGGGTTGGGCGCAACCTTGACCTCCTGCTCCAAGCCCAGCTTGGAAGAGCAACTGGCCGGTTCCTACAGCGTAACCAACTACGACCAAAACGCTACCGTGAGCGGCATCAACCTGACCATCACGGACCAGTTGATTGATCCTTCTACCGTAATCAACATGCCTTTAGGCGAGGAGGGAATGACCAATCCGCTGTCTGGTATTTTGAAAATGGACATCCGCATTTTGGCAGCTCCCTTTATTGACGAAACCGACGTGATTGATGAAACACTGACCGGTACCTGGATGGCCAAAGAGGCTGGCGATACCGGTTTGGATTCCTTGATTTGGACGGACACAGACGGCATGAAAACCCGTTTTGGCATTCAGTCTTGGGACAAAACCACCTTGGTGTTGAAAGGCACGTTGACGGAAGTTGATCCGGACTTGGGTCCCGTGACGCTGAACCAAGACGTTACCTTGGTGAAGAAGTAATTCAAACGTGCTTGGCACGATGAAGAGCCGCCCCGCTGGGGCGGCTTTTTTTATGTCCGCGCTGCACGTCCCCCGGGGATCTGCGGTGGGAGTCGGCACAAAAAAGAGACCGCCTCCTGCGAAAGGAAGCGGCCCCGGCGTTTCAAGGGTCAGAGAAACGTGTGCGGATTAGAGCGTGCCGCGGAGGCTTTGCTCGTGCTCGATGGCCTCAAACAAGGCCTTGAAGTTTCCTTTGCCAAAACTCTTGGCTCCCCGGCGTTGGATAATCTCAAAAAATACGGTGGGGCGGTCCATAATCGGCTTGGTGAACAGCTGAAGCAAATAGCCGTCCTCGTCGCGGTCAATCAAGATGCCCAAGCGCTGCAAGGGCTCCAAATCTTCTTCGATGGGACCGACGCGTTCCAGAATGTCGTTGTAGTAGGTGGTGGGTACGTAGAGAAATTCAACGCCGCGCTCCTTCAGTGCGGTGACCGTTTCCACAATGTTGTCTGTGGCCACGGCAATGTGCTGCACGCCGGAGCCGCGGTAGAAGTTGATGTACTCCTCAATCTGGGACTTCTTCTTGCCCTCAGCAGGTTCGTTGATGGGGAACTTGACCCGGCCGTTGCCGTTGCTCATCACCTTGGACATCAAGGCGGTGTAGTCCGTGGAAATGTCCTTGTCGTCAAACGAGATCAGCTGGGAGAAGCCCATAACACGGGAGTAAAACTCGGCCCACTTGTTCATCTCGCCCCAGTTCACGTTGCCCACCATGTGGTCGATGAATTTCAATCCAACGGGGGCGGGTTGGTGTTCGCGGTGGAGCGGTTTGTAGCCGGGCAAGAAGGCACCCGAATAATTTTTGCGCTCCACAAAAACGTGCACGGTGTCCCCGTAGGTTTTGATGCCGCTGAGGACGGCGGTGCCGTGCTCGTCGGAAATTTCGTAGGGCTCAAAGGCACTTTCTGCGCCGCGTTGGGTGGTTTCCTCCCAGCTCTTGCGGGCGTCGTCTACCCAGAGGGCAATGTTCTTGACGCCGTCGCCGTGCAAACGCAGGTGGTCGTGCAGGGGAGATTCCGGCGTCATGGGGGCGGTGATCACCAAGGTGATTTTGTCTTGCCGCAGCACGTAGGAGGTGCGGTCTTGTACGCCTGTCTCCAGTCCGCAGTAGGCCAGGTCTTGGAACCCGAAGGCGGTTTTGTAGAAATGGGCCACTTGCTTGGCGTTGCCGACGATAAATTCGACGTGGTCGGTGCCGTTGAGGGGGAGAAAATCTTCCATGAAGGGGGCAGCTTGGGGTTTGTTATTCTTTCCAGGACAGGTAATACTCGGGGTCTTGAATGTGCAAGGCCTGCGGAGTCAGCCAGAGGGGCTTAAAGGTATCGATCATGACGGCCAACTCGAGCGTCTGTTTTTGGCCAATGGACCGCTCGTAAGCGCCGGGGTGCGGGCCGTGGGGAATTCCGCCCGGATGGAGGGAGAAAAATCCTTTTTCGACATGGTTCCGGCTCATGAAATCGCCGTCGACGTAGTACAGAACCTCGTCGGAGTCGATGTTGGAGTGGTTGTAGGGCGCCGGGATGGCTTTGGGATGGTAGTCGTACAGCCGGGGGGCAAAGGTGCAGATCACAAAATTGTGGCCTTCAAACGTTTGGTGCACGGGCGGCGGCTGGTGGATGCGGCCGGTAATGGGTTCAAAGTCGTGGGCAGAAAAGGCATAGGGGTAGTTGTGGCCGTCCCAGCCCACCACGTCGAACGGATGGGTTTCGTAGACAGCCGAATGGAGCATGCCTTGTTTCTTGATCTTGATCACAAATTCGCCCACTTCGTCGTGGGTTTCCAAATTCACCGGCCGACGAATGTCCCGCTCGCAGTACGGACTGTGCTCCAGCAGCTGGCCAAACTCGTTTCGGTAGCGCTTGGGCGTAACCACCGGGCTGTGGCTTTCGGTGATGAGCAAGCGGTTGGTGGGGGTATCGAAGTCGATTTGGTAAATCATGCCCCGGGGAATCACCAAATAATCGCCGTACGAAAACGGGATTTGGCCCAAAAACGTGCGCAATGTGCCGGAACCTTGGTGGACAAAGAGGACTTCGTCGGAGTCGGCGTTTTTGTAGAAGTAGGAGGTCAAGGAGCTGCGGGGGGCGGCGGCACTGATGATCAGGTCGTGGTTGAACAACAGCGGAACGCGGGACTCCAGGTAGTCGTCGGCGGGAGCGACGTCCCACCCACGCAGCATGCGGCTTTGGATGGATTTTTCCACCGCAATTTGGGGAACCAAATTGACCGGTTCGCCCAAGGCGCTGATCCGGGTGGGCCGGTGCACGTGGTAGAGCAAGGAACTCATTCCGTGGAAGCCCTCGGTGCCAAACAGTTGCTCGTAGTAGATGCCCCCATTGGGCTTGTCAAATGCAGTGTGCCGTTTGGCGGGGATTTGACCGAGGGTGTGGTAAATGGGCATAAGCGTTTGATTCAGAATGATGTGATCCCATTACGCACCGGGGGCGGGCGACGGGGTGGTTTTGTGGAAACGTTTGGCCTTGCCGGTATTTTGGCGGGCCATTTCTTTTTGGGCTACAACCCGTTCTTCTTCGGGGAGGTGCAAGATACTTTGGCACTCCGGGGAACAGGTGCCCTCGTGCTGCTCCGCGCAAGCGGGGCATTGGAGGAAGAGCAGGTTGCAGGCGGTGTTGGCGCAATTGGTGTGGCGGTCAGACAGGGCGTCGCACTGGTGGCAGTGGGACACCACTTCGTTGGAAATGGCTTCTCCCAGGCGGTCGTCGAACACAAAATTCTTGCCGTGGAACTTGTTGGGCAGGCCTTGTTCCTTGATTTGGCGGGCGTAGTCAATGATGCCGCCGTGTAGCTGGTTCACGTTGGTGAACCCGTGGTGCTTGAGAAAACTGGAGGTTTTTTCGCAGCGAATCCCGCCGGTGCAGTAGAGCAAAACGGGTCGGTCTTCTTTGCCCTGGAGCAGGTCCAAGACTTCGGGGAGCTCTTCGCGGAAGGTTTCGGCCTCGGGTTTTAAGGCGCCTTCGAAGTAGCCAATTTCGCTTTCGTAGTGGTTCCGAATGTCTACCACCACGGCGTCGGGGTGAACCATCAGGTCGTTCCATTCGGCGGCGGTCACGTGGCGGCCCACGTCGGTGACGTCGTAGGTTCCGGCGGGTAGGCCGTCGGCCAAAATATGCGGCCGCGCTTTTACTTGCAGTTTCAAAAAGCTTTTGCCGTCGTCTTCCACGGCAATTTTCAAGGGAACTCCCTGAAATTCAGGCCAGGCATGAAGTTCTTGGACAAAGCGGTCCCAGTGGTGCTCTGGCACGTTCATTTGGGCATTGATGCCTTCGTGGGCCACGTAAATGCGGCCCAAACACTGCAAGGCGTCCCACTGCGCATAGAGCCGGTCCCGAACGTCGTCGGGGCGATCCAAATAGACGTAGCGGTAAAAGCTGACGGTACGGCGCTGAAAGGGTTCAGCGTTCAGCCGGACCTGCAAGGTCTCGCGGTCGTATTTGTTGACAAGGTGTCTACCCGGTTGCAGCGACTTTTCCCCCATGGTACAAAGGTACAAATCGCACAAGGAGTGAAAATTTGACTTTTGTCAGTTTGCAAGATGCTCCTTTGTGCACCAAAAGAGCCCCAGGAAGATCCCCACCGAATCGCTTGGACACGGCACGGGGTCGTACCTTTGAATCATGAGACCATTGCCTTGGAAATCGGAAGCAGGAAGGCCCTTGGTGGTAGCCGGACCTTGCAGCGCAGAAAGCGAAATGCAGGTGCTGGAGACGGCCCAGGCCTTGGCGGCCAGCGGCCGCGTGAGTGCTTTCCGTGCAGGGATTTGGAAACCGCGTACCCGCCCCGGTTCCTTCGAGGGAATTGGCGGAACCGCTTTGGACTGGTTGGTAGCCGCCCGCGCCGCTACGGGACTGCCCATTATGACCGAAGTAGCCAACGCCCAACACGTTGAGGCGTGTTTGAAAGCAGGCTTGGATGCCGTGTGGATTGGCGCTCGGACCACCGTCAACCCGTTTTACGTGCAAGAAATTGCCGAGGCCCTGCGCGGGGTAGACGTGCCCGTCTGGGTCAAAAACCCCATCCATTCCGACGTGGGTCTGTGGATTGGCGCATTGGAACGCCTGGACAAAGTAGGGATTCGCCACCTGGCTGCGGTGCACCGCGGATTTTACGCCGACCGGCCAGAGCCCTTCCGGAACGAGCCCAAGTGGGAACTCAGTTTTGCTTTGCGTACCCGGGTGCCCGACGTGCCCATTGTGTGCGACCCCAGCCACATCGCCGGCAAGCGCGACCTGGTGGAACAAGTGGCCCAAACCGCCATGGACTTGCAGCTGGACGGGTTGATGATTGAAGTGCATCCCACCCCCGAAAAAGCCCTCAGCGACGCCGACCAACAACTCACGCCCGCCGCCTTGGTGAGCCTGCTGGAACGCCTGGAAATGCGCAACCAACTCCCTGCAGACCCCCAGGCTTTGACCCAACTGGCCAATCTCCGCGGCACCCTGGATGAATTGGACAGCGAGTTGGTTCAGCTGCTGCAGCAACGCATGGAAACCGTGGCATCCATTGGCGATCTGAAAGCCGAACACGCCATGACGGTCTTTCAATTGGACCGCTTTTCCCACATTTTCAAAGCGCGCGGCGAAGAGGCCAAAAACCTCGGCGTGCACCCCGGGCTGATTGAAGAACTGTTCCAAGTGGTGCACAAGTATTCCGTTCAGAAACAAATCGAAGTGCGTAAGGACCGGACCCCAGACGCTGCCCCCGAACGCTCGTAACGGCAACCGCGCATGGCCCTAACCAAAATGCCCAAACGCTGGATTTGGCCCGCACCCGTGGGGGCAGAAGTTCAGGCTTTGACCGACGCCCTGGGCGGAGAGTCTGCCTTGGCGCGGGTTTTTTGGTCCCGCGGGGTGCACACCTTGGAAGACGTCCGCGCCGCCTACCCCCCTTTAAATTTGGACCGATCCGTCCTGGAGGCGGAACTTCAGCCCTGGGCCTTGGCAGACATGGCCCTGGCCGTAGCCGAGGTGCTGCGAGCCCGCGAAGCGGGCGAGCAAATAACGGTTTACGGCGACTACGACGTGGACGGAACCACGTCGGTGGCGCTGGTAGCCCACTTTTTGCAGCACAACGGTTGGAAGGTGCACACCTACATTCCCGACCGAATCCGCGAAGGCTACGGCCTGGGCACAGTGGGGGTTCAAGCCGCTGCCGAATCCGGTAGCCGCTTGTTGGTGGCCTTGGACTGCGGCATCAAATCCCACCGCGAAATTGCCGAGGCCAACGTCCTGGGCATGCAGGTGGTGGTCTGCGACCACCACACCCCCGACGCCACCCTGCCCCCGGCAGCGGCCGTGCTCAACGCCAAACGACCGGACGACCTCCATCCCTTCAAAGAATTCAGTGCCTGCGGCGTCGGGTTTTTGCTCTGCTTGGCCCTGGCACAAAAATTAGAGGAATTGGGGGAACCGGAGGCCAAGAAAGACCTGTGGGAATGGGTGGACCTGGTGGCCGTGAGCATTGGCGCTGACTTGGTCCCGGTCGTTGGCCTGAACCGCAAGTTGGTGCAGATGGGGCTGCACCTTATGAACACCCGCCCCCGGCCGGCTTGGAGCACCTTGCTTCGCTCCCGAAAAAGCGCAGTACTGACCCTGGACGACGTCGGATTTGGCATTGCCCCCCGGATCAACGCCGCCGGGCGCATGGCCCACGGGCATTTGGCGGTGGACCTGCTCATGGCGCCCACGGAGTCGGTTTTGGAGGAGGTGGCGCAAATTGTGGAAGCCCACAACACCGAGCGCAGGGCAACGGACCAACACATGCTGGTGGAAGCTTTGGAACTTCTGGAACCCTTTTCCGATTCAGCTGGACTGGTGCTGTTTGCGCCCAATTGGCACAAAGGAGTAGTCGGCATTGTGGCCCAACGGGTGGTCGAAGCGGTGTACAAACCCACGGTGGTGCTGACACAGTCCGGGTCCGTTTTGGCCGGAAGTGCCCGAAGCGTGGAAGGGTTTGACTTGTATGCGGCCCTGCTGGCGTGCAGCGAACACCTGGTGCAGTTTGGCGGACACCGAGCGGCCGCCGGAATGACCCTGCAGCCCGACGCCCTGGATGGATTTCGGACCGCCTTTGACGCCTACTGCCGCACCCACCTGAAAGAAGACCAGCGCACCCCCACCCTGCGGATCCAAACCGAAGTAAAGCTGTCGGAATTGTCCCTCCGGACGGAGCTCTTGCTGGGCCGAATGGCGCCTTTTGGCATGCAAAACGAACCCATTGTGTGGGGAGTCCGCGGGGTGCACCTGCTCTGGGCCCGGCCCGTTGGGGCCGACAGCACCCACCTGAAAGCCGTTCTGGAAGACCCGGAAACGGGCGCGCGACTGGACTGGATTGGGTTTGGGCTCGGCGGATGGTTGGATGCCGCCCTGGCCCCAAACGCCTTGTTTGACGCCGCGTTTGTACTGGAGCGCAACGATTACCAAGGCGTCGCTCGGTTGCAGGCACGGGGACTGGACCTGCGGCTGCACGCTGCGGATTGAGGCGCCGCGGGGCACACCCGAGGGACGCGCCGGTTGCCCAGACGCTGCTCATCAAAGCGTGCTCCGGAGGACCCGACAGACACTCCGCCAAATCCTGGTCCGATGCCTTCCAAACGGGACGCCCGCGCGGCCTGACGCTTGGTCTGCATTCCTTACCTTCGCGCCATGGGCAAGGGAAAACTCAAGAAATTTGCCGAATTGGAGACCTATCCGTTTGTCGTTCAGCCCGAAAGGGAGAACGTACTGGCGGGTTTGGACCTGCGCGGAAAGTGGAAGTCGGACTTTTTTAAGAACGACCGCCCGCTGGTTTTGGAAATTGGCTGCGGCCGGGGAGAATACACCGTGGCCTTGGCGCAGCGCCAGCCGGAAGCCAATTACGTGGGCATTGACATCAAAGGCAACCGCCTGGTGCAAGGAGCCCGCATCATTGCGCAAGAAGGCTTGCAGAATGCGGGGTTTTTACGCACCCGGGTAGAGCTGCTGGACCGTTGTTTCGCTCCCGGCGAAGTAGACGAAATTTGGATCACTTTTCCGGATCCCCAAATCAAACACGGCCGGTCCAAGCACCGCCTAACCGCTCCGGATTTTCTGCGTCGGTACGCCCATTTTTTGAAGCCCAACGGGCTGGTCCACCTGAAAACCGATTCCGAATTTTTGCACGGGTACACCGTCGGGTTGTGCGAGGCATTGCAACTGCCCGTGGAAGAGGCCTACTACGACCTGGACCACCAACTGCGCCCCAACTTCCCCAACCACCTGCTCCTGCATGTAAAGACCTACTACGAGCGGCTCTTTGCCGGCAAAGGCAAGACCATCACCTACCTGCGGTTCCGCTTGCCGTCGGACGCCTTCTCTGCCCCCCACCTATGAGCCGACTGCCGGAGGATTTTTACCAGCGGGTGTATGCCGTGGTGCGGGAAATCCCCCCGGGCAGAGCCACCAGCTACGGGGCCATCGCGCGGTTTTTGGGAGCCGACGGCGCTGCCCGCACCGTGGGCTATGCCATGAACGCCAGCCATTCCGACCCCACCGTTCCCGCCCACCGGGTGGTCAACCGCAACGGGCTGTTAACCGGCAAGTTTCACTTTGGGAGCCTCCACGCCATGCAGCAGAACTTGGAAGCGGAGGGCGTGCAGGTAGAAAACGATGCCATCCAGGACTGGGACCGCGTGTTTTGGGATCCGGCCGACGCCCGCAAAATCGCCACTAATCCATTGCTTCCATGAAAAACGTGTGGATGGCCAAGGCCCTGACGCAAAAAGTCCTTTCGCTTTTGCCGGGTGCCCATCGGTTGAACAAAGGGTTTCAGAAATACGTAACCAAGGGGTACTGGCTGACGCCGGACCTCTTTGAGCGCAAACGCAAACACGCGGCCGAACACCTGGAAGCCTACGCCCGGTGCAATGCGCAAGGCAGGGCGGTGCCGCAAACCGCCTTGGAAATTGGGACGGGGTGGTACCCGGTGGTGCCTTTGAGCCTGCTGGCCGCTGGCGTAGAACGGGTGTATTCCGTGGACATTGTGTGGCTGTGTACGGCCGAGCAATTGGAGCGGACCTTGGCGATGTTCTTAGAGCGCGTGGACCTGCCAGAACCCATTCGGAAACGGTTTTCGCAGGTGCACAGCCGGGTCCAGCAGCAGCCGGTGAAAACCAGTTTGGAAGCCTTGGGGGTGTACTACCTGATTGGGGATGCCCGCAAATTGCCCCTGGAAACCGACTCCGTTGGCCTGATCCATTCCAACAATACGTTTGAGCACATTCCCGGTGCGATTTTGGAGGGCATTTTGCCCGAATTTGAGCGGGTTTTGGTCCCGGGAGGCGTCCAGACGCATTTTATTGACCTCACAGACCACTTTGCCCATTTTGACAAAAGCATAACCCCCTACCATTTTCTGCAGTTCTCGGACCGCGCTTGGGGGTGGATCGACAATTCCATCCAACCGATGAACCGGATGCGGCAGTCGGACTACCTGAAGATGTACGAGCGGGTGGGACTTGTACCGGTGGAACATACCTGGGAACCCGGGGATGTGAAGGCCTTGGCCACCGTGCGGCGGTCGTCCCATTTTGCGGCGTATGCCGCCGAAGACGCGGCCGTTACCCACTGCCGGCTGACCACCGTCAAACCCACTCCCGCCCCATGACCCCGGCGGACGTGTGGACCTGGGCGGAAAGCCTGCCCCAAGCGACGGCGTCGTTTCCTTTTGATGAGCACACCTTGGTGCTCAAGGTTGCAGGGGAAAAGATGTTTTGCGTGGTGCCCTTGGACCGCGCGGAAGACGAGCCCCAAATGGTCTTGAAATTTGACCCGGAACGGCTGGAGGAGCTGCGGGAAGAATACCCGTGTTTTGTGCCCGCATCGCATTTCAACAAAGTGCATTGGAGCGCGGTGGTGCTGGACGGGTCGGTTTCTGCACCCCTTTTGCAGCGCTGGATGGTGGATTCCTACAACCTGGTTTTGTCCGGAATGACCAAACGTCGGGTAGCCGAATTGGGCCTGGCTCCGTTGCCGTTCCCCCCGGTTCGCGGGTAAGATTTCGTACCTTCCCGTGCTGCTCCAGCACCCTTCCTAATTTTACCCGAATCCTACCGATGAAAACATTTTTGCGCCTCTTTTTGCAAGGACTGCTGTACCTGGCTCCCATTGCCGGCACGGTGTATGTCTTGTATGCTGCGTTTGGCTTTTTGGACGGACTGGTCCCTACTCCCTACCCAGGTTTGGGCTTGGTATTGTCGGTCTTGACCATCACGGTCGTCGGATTTGTGGGCCAGTACCTGCTGCGGCTGCCGTTGGTCGGTTTGGTGGACGACGCCCTGGAGCGCCTCCCGCTGATCAAGCTGATCTACTCGTCCATCAAAGACGTTATGAAGAGTTTTACGGGGCAAAAAAAGGGCTTTAAAAATCCCGTGTTGCTGCAGTTAAACCCCCAAACGCCGGTGTACCGGCTGGGATTTGTGACCGACGAAGACCTGACCGACTTGATTAGCGGCACGGCCGCCCATTTGGTGGCGGTCTATGTGCCCCACAGTTTTGCCATCTCCGGGCAGCTTTATGTGGTGGATCCTGCCGTCTTGCAGCCCGTAAAAAAGGGCGGTACCGACGTCATGAAGTACATCTTGGCCGGCGGGATTGCCGGCAGCGGGGACGACTCCGAAACGCCTTCCGCGCATTCTCCTCAAAAATAACCGCATGAAAAAGGGACTTCTCCTGCTTGTATTTTTCGCCGCCTGGGGCGCTTCCGCCCAAGCACCAGACACCACCGTCGTAAATGCACTGGTCAACAAGCAAATGACCTGGTACGG
>JBIIBX010000025.1:0-12986 GCA_044239185.1 Schleiferiaceae bacterium
CCCTTGGGGGTTGCGGGGTATTGGGGGGCTTGCGCCCCTGCGGCCACGCTCAAAACCATAGCCATTCCTGCCATTTGTGTTTTCATCTCCCGAAGGTAACGCCCAATCCCCTTTTCCAAAAACCCGCCCGGCGTGCACGCAAAAATTCGCCAAAAAGAAAGGGGCGCCTCTTGCGAGACGCCCCTCCTTTGGGCCCGGGCGCTAAACGCCTGGAGTCCGATTTATCGCTGCACCGCAATGCGGATGGCAGAAGAACCTTGGTCTGTGGTCAGACGTACAAAGTACACGCCGTTGGGCAATGCACTTCCGTCCAAACGCAGGGAGTTCTCTCCGTTGTTCCAGGTGGTGTTGATCAAGGCCTGGCCTTGGATGTTCACCACTTGAACCGCTACGTCGCCGTAAGCAACACCGCGCTCCACCGTAAAGATGCCTGCCGTTGGGTTCGGGAATACATTCACCGTACCCATGGCTTCGTCCAAGCTCAAACCGCAAACCACGCAGCGGCTGAAGCAGATGACAGGAACAACCGTGTCGTTGTTGGTCAAAACCAACTCGCGGTTGTAGTTGCCGCTTCCGTCGTTCACTGCACATGCGCCGGTGCCGGCATTCAAGCTCTCTGCTCCACCCCAGGTGTTGCCGTTGATGTACTTGAAGTTCATGGTGCTATTCAAAGGAGCCTCAACGGTTACTTTGTACACCATGCCGGTATCCAAGGTCATCGTTGTTGCGGAAGGGTTCCAGCCTTGGAAGTTGCCTGCAACGTGTACGCCATCGGTGCTCACGCCACCGGCGCGGCTCATGTCTACAGACAAGGTGATGCTGTTGGTGCAATTTTCGCACTTCGCATAACATACCACGTCCAAGGTGTCGTAGGCGTAGGTTGCCGTGTACTTGCGGTTGGTGAAACCACCGGTCGTCATGGTGCACACGGTGCCTGGAGTCAATTGCTCGCTGGTGGCCCAGTTGTCCAAGGAGAACTTGTACTCAATCAAGCCGGGGTTCAACGGGAAGGATGCCGTCCAGATGCCATCGCCGTCGGCGTCGGACATGGGGTTGCTATTGCCAGACCAGCCGTTAAACGTACCGCTGACATAAGCCGTCGTAAAGCTTCCGCTGTACTTGTTCATGTTAACGTTGAACGTTACCCATGCCTGGCAATCGGAGCATGCTCCAAAGCATACCAGAGCAGCTGTTCCGGTAGGACCCGCAACGGTAAACGCACGGTTGTAGTTCCCGCTGCCGTCGTTGACTGCGCAGGATCCGGTGGTTGCACCCAATCCTTCTGCGTTTGCCCAGCTGTTGCCGTTGATGAATTTGTACGACAACGCCGTACCCACCGTGGTGTTGATGGTGTACTCGTAGATGCCGTCGCCGTCAGGATCCAACATAGGAGTAGAGCCGGGGTTCCAGCCTTGGAAGTTGCCTGCGATGTGCACGCCGCTGGCGCTCACTGTCTGCTGGTTCATGTTCACACGAACCACGTAGGTAGCGGGCTGGGCACAACCCATGTTGAAGATGGTCGAGTCGTAGCTCGGAATCAAGGCCGTTGCACCTCCTGGGTCGTAAGGGAAGTTGCCGGTGTCTTGCAGGATCAACAAATTGCCCCAAGAACACAACTTCTCCAAGCGGTACCAACCGGTGTTCGTTCCGTCAACCAAGCCATCGCCGTAAGAGTCCGTAATCTTGAACTTGAAGGTTCCGCTCAAAGGCAGGGCAATGGTGTCGATCTTGGTGGCTGCAGCTACGCTGTATGTAGACAAGTCCGTGTAGGGACCGCCGGTCTTGTAAACTACGCCTGTAGTCGCGTTGGTGATTTTGTACTGTACTTCTGAACCGTACAGGTCGGTCACCAAGTGCATGCGCACGTTGCCCGTGGGGGCCAGGGTGCCATAAACTTTGAAATCGTCCACGGCCCAGTACCAACCGTACTGTCCGCCGTCTTCAAAACGCAAACGGGTTTTGAATGCAGCGCCCTGGTACGCGGTAACGTTGTACTTCTTGGTGACAGGTGCCGTCCAAGAACCACTGGTAGCTACCATGGAGTCGATTTTCACCCAAGCGCCTGCAGCGTTCAAAACTTCGACGTAGCCTTTCTGGCCAGTGAAGCTGCGGTAGAACTGCTTGAACTCAACGTACAAGGTGTCGTAGCCCGCTGCATTGATGGATGGAGATTGGAGTACGGAGTTGGACGTAATGGTTGTGGCTCCAGCCGCGTCGTCGTCCACCATCACAAATGGAGTTCCGTTGATGGAAGAAGCAGTTCCGTAAACGGTTTTAGGAGTCCACAAAGCGCCAGTGGTTGCGGAAGTGGTCCAGGTGCAAGGAACACCGGTGTTGAAGTCTACCGTGTACGGCATGGCTGTAGAAGGCAGGGGCGCGAAGGTCGCGTTTGCCGTTACCACAGGCCCCATGCACGCTTCGCTGATTTTCCAATCAAAGAAGTAGTAAGCGCGGGTTTGGGTAGTAAAGTTTACGGAATCCACTTGGCCCAATCCGGCCAAGTTGTAGGGGTAGGTATGGCCCGCTGGAACGTTGGTAGAACGGTACATAACGCCCGTAGTTCCTGCCAACTGCTCAATGTTGATCAAATACCGGCCGGGAGCAAATGCCAATCCAACGGGAACTTTGATGTTCGCGGGAGTGGTTCCGCTGTTTACGGCAGAAATAATGGCTGATGAGTACAAAAGTGCTCCGCCGTTCAGGCCGGTCGTGATTTTGCCCTTGCGCTCGTACACACGAATGCGGAAGTTAACCGTTCCACCGTTGGCAGTTGGGAAAACCCGAACGGTGGTGGAGTCCCACGTGAAGGGAGTGGTAACTGCCACGCCGGTGTAATTGGTAAAGTTCGCTGCAGGAGCTGTCGTGTAGCCCACCGTTGTGGATGCTGCAAATAAAGCGGTAGAAGGACCGCCGGAAACGCGTCCTTTGGTGTTGTCGTCGGTGATCAAACGGCCGGAAACGGTTGTGTTGGCCGTGATGGCACCGGTCGTGTAAGATGCACCCGTTCCAACGGTAGAACCGTTAGCCGCTACCCACATCATGGAGTAGTTGGGGTTGCTCCAGGTTGCGGTAAAGGTTACCGGGGCTGGGCCGCACGACGTTTGGTTTCCGATAGTCGGAGAGGCCGTCAACGGGCAGCTGGAAATAAAGCAAGCCGTGGTGACAAATTTGCCATAAACATAGTTAGCCGCCGTTGTTGGCGTAAGGGAAGTCACCGGGGCTTGGGTGAAGATGGTGTTGCCTGCTGAATTGGTTACGTACAGACCTACTTCATCTGGGTACGTTCCTGCCGCCAGAATCTGAACCCGAACCGAGTCGTTCTGACACAGTTGTACGGTTGCCGTAGACGCTGCCGTTGGGGGCGTTCCGGTGCATCCGGAGAATCCGCCGCAAACATAGGTAATGGTGTCCATGCTCGTCCAGGCGCCTGCAACTTTCTGTTGCAACACCACGGATGCTCCATTCCAGCCGTCGCCGTACGAATCCGTCATATAAACGGTAAATGCACACTTGTTGGCCGGAGGACACTGCGCAAAGGCTGCCGTTGCCGACAGGACCAAAAGCGCCACTAAGGTGTAAAGTTTCCTCATTGGTTGTTGTTTTTGTGTTAATTAACAGCGTGAAAGGTAAAGCAATTATCGTTTCCTCGGAGAATACGTTGTGGAAAACTTTAATTTTTCGCGGTTTTCTTCCGGTTTTTGCAACGGTTCGCAGGGGAGCAAATCCTCCTTGGCTTCGCGCGGCAGACGCTGGTACCAAGCGGTTCCTTCCGTTTTCCAGGCCAATTGTTCGTCGGAAACTTGTTTGACAATTTTGGCGGGATTTCCAACGGCCACACTGCGCGGAGGAATCTGCATGCCTTGGGGTACAAAACACAAAGCGCCCACAATGCTTTCGTCGCCAATAACTGCCTGGTCCATCAAAACCGCGTGCATGCCAATGAGGCAATTCTTTCCGACGGTGGCGCCGTGCACAATGGCTCCATGACCGATGTGGGCCGCTTCGTGCAAAACGACGTCCTCCCCCGGAAACACATGGACCACACAGTTTTCCTGGATGTTCGCTCCGGCATGGACGGTGATTCGGCCCCAGTCTCCGCGCAACACCGCGCCCGGACCAATGTACACGTCGGGCCCAATCCAAACGTCGCCCGTCACATTGGCTTCGGGGTGCACGTAGGCACTGGGGTCTACAATGGGGCGAAGGCCTTTAAAGGAGTAGAACATCTTCTGGGGTTTATGGGGGAAAAGTGGACGATTTCCGTTGGGTGGTCTTTTTCGCTTACGCCCGTTCCAAAACAACGGCATACCCCTGTCCGACGCCGATGCACATCGTCACCAAGGCATAGCGTTTCTTGCTTTGGGCCAAATGGCGGGCGGCCGTCAAAGCCAATCGGGCTCCCGACATGCCGAGGGGGTGTCCCAGGGCAAGGGCTCCCCCGTGGGGATTGATGCGGGGGTCCAAGTCGTCCAGGCCGAGCGCACGGGTGCAGGCCAACACCTGAGCGGCGAAGGCCTCATTGAGTTCGATGAGGTCCATGTCTGCCAGGGTGAGTCCGGCGCGTTGCAGGGCGAGTTGGCTGGCGGGGACGGGGCCAATGCCCATGGTTCGGGGCTCCACTCCGGCGGAGGCGCCCGCAACCACGCGGGCCAGCGGTTGGAGGGTGTGGTCCAGCAGGCCTTGTTCGGAGGCCAGCAACAGGGCGGCGGCGCCGTCGTTCAGGCCGCTGGCATTGCCCGCGGTAACCGTTCCGTTTTGGGGGCGGAAGGCCGGGCGCAGGGCAGCCAATCCTTCGGCCGTGGTCTGGGGTTTGGCAAATTCGTCGGTGTTGAACAGAATGGGGTCGCCTTTTCGTTGGGGCAAGGGGACGGCCATGCGTTCGCCGGCCAAAAATTCGGAGGCTGCGGCAGCGCGTTGCTGGCTGCGGGCAGCAAAGGCATCTTGGTCTTCGCGGGAAATGCCGTACTGGTCCACCAAATTCTCTGCGGTCTCGCCCATCGCGTCCACACCGTATTGGGCTTTCATGGCCGGGTTGACAAATCGCCATCCAAAACTGGAATCGTAGAGCTGGGAATCGGTGCCGAAGGCTTTGGAAGATTTGCTCATGACGTAGGGGGCGCGGGTCATGTGCTCGACGCCGCCGGCAATAGCCAGCGCGCCGTCGCCGACGGCGAGGGCGCGCGCACTCTGGTAAACGGCACTCAAACCACTTGCGCACAAGCGGTTAACGGTTTCTGCAGGGACAGACAGCGGGTAGTTGGCAAGCAAGGTGGCCATGCGGGCCACGTTGCGGTTGTCTTCCCCCGCTTGGTTGGCGCAGCCCAGGACCACGTCGGCCACCTGGGAAAAGTCCACGTCGGCATTTCGCGCGCGGAGTTCCCGCAGCACCAGCGCGGCCAAATCGTCCGCTCGTACCGACGACAAGCTGCCACCAAACGACCCGATGGGGGTCCGAATTCCATCTACTATATAAGCATCCATGCGGTTGGGTTTTGTTGGATTAGGATTGGGGGCGGGCTGGGCCTTCCCACTGGGTTTCTTTCCGGTAAACGGTGCCGTGAAAAAGAGCGACGAGCCGATCGTTGGCGGTTACCCGGACGGTGTACCGGGCAAACTGCCGGCTGCGTTGGTCTTCGGTTGCTTGGGCAACCAACCGGTCGCCGGCATGCACAGGGGCCGTATGGGCAATGGAGGTTTCCACAGATACGGCATGGTGCCCGTGGGCGTTGGAGGCAAAAGCCAAGGCCGAGTCTGCCAAGCTGTAGGTGATTCCCCCGTGGGCGACACCAAATCCGTTGGTCATCTCAGGGCGGACCGTGGCCTCCAAGGTGCAGGTGCCGGGACCGATGGCGGTACAGGCAACCCCCAGCCACTGGCTAAAGGGGTCGTTTTCCAGCATGGCATGCAGAATGGCCTCGGGCGTCATTCGTTTTCCTTTTTGGTTTCCAAGACGATGGCCTCCTCGAACGCTCCAATGAGTACGTCGATAAGGACCAGCAAATTGTGGCGGTGCAACTGGTCGGCGGGCAGCCCTGAATGGAGTTCCTGCTGCAAAAATCCGCGCATTTCTTCAAACACAAAAGGGGACCGCGCAATTCGGGCCAGCTTGTCCAAGTCCAGGATTTCCTCGTCCGTCAGGTCGTCGGACAGGTCGTCCAATTGGGCCGTAACGTCGTCGATGGCAATTTGCAGGTGGTCTTGGGTAATCAACCCGACGCTCAACTGAGCCTTGGCAAACCCTTCGTTGAGCAGCAGGGACGTACGAAGCAAGGCCTCGTGTTCTTCCTCCTCGAAGTCTTCGGACAGGTTGAACAAAAACCCCACCAGATGCGGCTGTTCGTCCAAAAAAGCACTCAGCCGGGCGGCGTATTCTTCCTCGCTCCAGGTGCGTACTTGGGCTGCGGCCAGCGAAAATAAAGGGGTTTCCATAATCAGTGGGGGGTTGAGTCGTACAAATAAAGCAAGGCCGCCATGGCCGCAGCACCCAGCTCCAATTCGCGCGGGTGAATGGTTTCAATAACGTCTTGGGCCGAATGGTGGTAGTCAAAATAGCGCTGGGAATCGGCGGAAAGTCCCACCAGAACGACGTTGTTCTGTCCCCGGAGGGCGCCAATGTCTGCACCGGAACCTCCTACCGAATAGGAAAGCAGGCCGTACGGGGCCAAAAGGGGTTGAAATTGCTCCAACAGCGCGCGTGCAGCCTGGTTTTCCGTGGAAAAACCGCGGGGGGTGCCGGAACCGCCGTCGGACTCAATCGCCAAAACGTGTTGCTCTCCATTAGACTGCGCACGTTCTGCGTAGGTCCGGGCCCCGTTGAGTCCAAATTCCTCGTTGGCAAACAGAACCACGCGCAAGGTGCGCTTGGGTTGGTAGCCCGAACGTTTGAGGAGTCCAAGGGCTTGCATGCTCTGGGCGCAGCCCGCTCCGTCGTCCTGGGCGCCGGTAGCAAGGTCCCAGCTGTCCAAATGGCCACCCACTACCGCTATTTCGTTGGGTTTTTGGGTGCCGCGCCACTCCCCAACTACGTTGTACGAATAGCACGTTCCCCGCGTTTCGCAGCCCAAAACCAACCGAACTTCCAATTCCGGATTGCTTTTCAATTCGGTTGACAGCCAATTGGCATCGAGGGTGCTGATCCCTGCGGCCGGAATTTTTACCGGGGCGTCGCCGTATCCCATGGCACCGGTGTGGGGGTAGTCGTCGGTTCGCAAGGTCAGGGAACGCACCAAAACTGCGGCGGCACCGTGCTTGCTGGCCTCCTGGGCTCCGGCCCAGCGCTGGTCGCCCGCATTGCCATAGGCCGAACCGGTGTGGATGTACGACGGGTCCATGGGGCGATTGAAAAACACGATTTTCCCGGCTACCTTTCCCTCGGCCGCCAAGCGGTCCAATTCGGCAAAGGACTTGACTTCAATCACTTGGGCGGTTATTCCTTTGCCGCGGTCGCCCCCAGGAGTGCCCACGCTTCCGCCCAAGGCGGTAACGCTCAACGCGCCTGCTTTTCCGAATCCGAGGACCGTTGCCTTTTCCACGCCGCGAACCCAGTGGGGGTTTTCGGGCACGGGCTGCACATAGACCGAGTCCAGCCCCATCTGCTCCAACCGATTCACCGCCCACGCAATGGCCTTCGCGTCACCAGCGCTGCACACCGGGCGAGGTCCCACCTCGGCGCACAAGGAGTGCAGCAGCCGGTACCCGTCTTGATGGGCCAAAGCATCGGTGTACATCGCCCGAATCTGCTTGGCTGCCGTGGCTTGCCAAACCGAGTCCGTGGGCATAATCGGCTGGCCCCACGCCGTTCCTGCAAAGGACAGCAGAGCAAACCAAATGCTTAGATTTTTTCGTTCCATGGGATAAATTGTTGACGGTCCATCCACGACGAGAGATTTCCCAACCGCACAAGGTACTTGTCTTTCTTGATTTCCAGTATTTCTCCAGGAGTGCGTCCGCCGGACAACACCCGAACCCGGTCTCCGTTTTTGATGGGGAGGGCCCACAGTTGTTCCAACCGAATGCGCTGCGCCTGTTGGGCTTTGGTCTCTGCTTTCTTTTCGGCTTTTTTGGCCCGACCCGCCCGTTCGGCAAAGAGTTTGACCACCTCGTTCAGCACCTCTTGCCGTCCTTTTGGGCCTTTGGCTGCCGCATGCTGCTTGGCCACGCTTTCAAACCGACGGCCCCAGGCCAGTCGGTCCGCTGCTTCGGCATTGGCCGACCCCACACGCTCCAACTTCTCTTCCAGTTTGGCAATCCGTCCTTCGTGCTCGGCCTTCAGCTGCTCCAATTCCTTGAGCCGCTTGCCGGACTCGGTCTGGGTGCGGTCCAGCGCGCTGCGCTGCTTTTGCAAAGTCACCAACAGCTGGTCCACAGACCGGGTTTGGCCGTCCAGGGCTTCCCGGGCCGATGCCAGCAATGCCTTGGGCAACCCCACCCGCTGCGCCACTTCAAACGTATAGCTGCTGCCCGGCGAACCCACTTGCAACCGGTACTCGGGAGCAAACGTTTGCACATTGAAGGCCATGTTGGCGTTGGTCGCTTGGGGCAAGCTTCCGGCCAACGCCTTGATGGCGTTGTAGTGCGTGGTGAAAACGCCCAACGTACCGGAGTCGTGGAGTTTTTTCAAGAACACCTGGGCCAACGCGCTGCCCAGGTCCGGGTCCGAGCCGCTTCCAAATTCGTCCACCAAGCAGAGGGTGTTGGGACCCGCTTGCTCCAGCAAGTGCTTCATTTTGGACAACTTGGCCGAATACGTAGAGAGCTCGTTTTCGACGCTTTGGGCGTCGCCAATGTCCACCAAAATCTGGTCCACCCAGCGCAAGGCGCTGGTGGGGTGCACCGGAATCAACAACCCGCTTTGCAGCATCAACTGAAAGAGGCCCAGAGTTTTCAAAGCCAGCGACTTGCCCCCCGCGTTGGGGCCGGATATGACCACCAACCGGTGGGGGTCTCCCAGGGTCAGGTCCAGGGGAACCACGGTCTTTCCACGCTGTGCCTGCACCGACCGGAGCACGGGATTGATTCCTTTTACAATGCGCACCGGCGGAAGTTCCACGCGGCGGTCTTGGCCTTTTTGGTACCGCAACACCGTGGGCAAACACGCGCCTTGGTCAAAGGCAAAACGCGCCTTGGCATTCAAAAAGTCCAGGTCGATCAAGCGCTCCGCGCTGGCCATCAACGGGCCGCGAAGCGGGGCCAGCTGCGCCGTCAATGCCTTTAAAATCCGCCGGATTTCCTTGGTCTCTTCGTCCCGAAGCACGGCCACTTCCGTGTTGATTTCCAAACACTCACCGGGCTCCAAAAACACCAAGGACTGCTTCGACGAACTCCCGTGAAACGCCCCGTGGGCGCGGTTTTTGTACGACGCATTCACGGCCAACACCCGCCGGTCGTCGGCCACGCTCTCCCGAATATCGCCCAACCAGCCATCGGACTCGTATTTCCGCAAGGCCTTGTAAAACAAGCGGTCTGCGGTGGCGCGTTTCCGGGCCAAAGCGTGCCGAATTTCCGCCAACTCCTTGCTGGCCGACGTTTTCACCTCGCCGTTGCGCTCCAAGATTTTGTCGATCCAAAGCGGTGCTTCGTCCACCGGCGGGGTGCTCTCCAGCAACCGAACCACCGCGGGCATGGATTCCCGGTGAAGCCCGCAAAAGCGAAAGAGGTTCTGGTAGCTTTCGGTCTGCGCTTTGATGGCCAAAAATTGGTCCGACGACAACACGGCGTCGCGCACCCGCAGCATTTTAAACGCCGACGAGGTGTCTGCCGTTGCCACGGCCGGAAGAAAGTGCCCGCGCAAATAGAGGGCCAGCATTTGGTCTGTGCGCTCCAGCTCTTCGGCCTGGTCTTCCCAGCGGGATACCGGTTGGAGCAGTTCCAGTCGGCGGCGGGCCTGCGGCGTCGCCGCCCTCTCCGCCACCATCGCCTTGAGCGCTGTAAAATCGAGGCTATCCGCCGCGTCCGCCGGATACAGCATGCCTCAGTCTGCCTTTTCGGGACGCATTTGGGGGAAAAACAACACCTCTTGGATGCTGCTCCGGTTGGTCAACATCATCGCCAAACGGTCCATGCCAATTCCCATCCCGGACGTCGGCGGCATGCCGTACTCCAGGGCGCGCAAGAAGTCCTGGTCAATGAACATGGCCTCGTCGTCGCCCTTCTCCGAAAGCCGCAGCTGTTCTTCAAAACGCTCGCGCTGGTCAATGGGGTCGTTCAATTCGGTGTAGGCGTTTGCCAATTCCTTGCCGTTCACAAACAACTCAAACCGCTCGGTCAACGCCGGATTGTCCCGGTGTCTTTTGCAGAGGGGAGACATTTCGACGGGATAGTCCGTGATGAACGTAGGCTGAACGTAGTGGTGCTCGCATTTTTCGCCGAAGATTTCGTCGATCAATTTGCCGAGGCCCATTTCGGGCTTGACTTCCACGCCCAAAGACCGGGCAATGGTCCGAACTTCTTCCTCGGATTTGCCCGCCAAATCGTGGCCGGTGTGGGTGCGAATGGCCTCCAAAATGGGTACGCGGGCGAAAGGCGCTTGGAAAACGATGGTCCGCTCGCCCACTTGAACCTCGGCCGTTCCGCCGTTGACCTCCCGGGCCACCTCTTCCAGCATGGACTCGGTAAAGTCCATCATCCAGCGGTAGTCCTTGTAGGCCACGTAAATCTCCATGACCGTAAACTCCGGATTGTGCGTGCGGTCCATGCCTTCGTTGCGGAAATCCTTCGCAAACTCGTACACGCCGTCAAATCCTCCCACAATCAGGCGCTTCAAGTACAATTCGTTCGCCACCCGCAGATACAACGGGATGTCCAGGGCGTTGTGGTGGGTCATAAACGGGCGCGCCGCCGCACCCCCGGGAATCGGCTGCAACACCGGCGTCTCCACCTCCAAATAACCGGCGCGGTCAAATACCCGGCGCATGGCCGAAAACATCTTTGTCCGCTTAATAAATACTTCTTTCACGCCTTCGTTTACCACCAAGTCCACGTACCGCTGGCGGTAGCGCAATTCCGGGTCGGAAAACGCATCGTACACCGTGCCGTCGGCGTCGGTTTTGACCACCGGAAGGGGGCGCAACGACTTGCTCAACACCTTCAAAGAGGTAGCATGCACCGAGATTTCTCCCGTTTGGGTTTTGAATACATGTCCTTCAATGCCAATGAAGTCGCCCATGTCCAGCAACTTCTTGAACACCTCGTTGTACAAATCTTTGTTCTCTTCGGGGCACAGCTCGTCCCGATTCAAATACACCTGGATCCGCGCAGAACTGTCTTTGAGCACCGCAAACGACGCCTTTCCCATGATGCGTTTGGCCATCAACCGACCTGCAATGCACACCTGTCCAAAGGCCTCGGGGTTCTCGTCGAATCCCTGCAAAATGGCTTCCGCGGAATGCGTGATGGGGTAGGCCGCCGCGGGGTAGGGATCAATGCCCAAAGCCCGCATTTGGGCCAAAGATTCGCGGCGAAAAAGTTCCTGTTCGTTCAAGGTGCGCTCCATAGCCTGCAAAGATAGCGATTGTAAGCGGTGGGCTATCTTTGCCGCTTAATTCCCGCAGCATGTCTTCACGTCCCGTTCGCGTTCGATTCGCGCCCAGTCCCACCGGCCCTCTCCACATGGGAGGCGTTCGTACGGCCCTCTACAACTACCTCTTTGCCAAGCAGCACGGAGGCCAGTTTCTCTTGCGTATTGAAGACACGGACCAAACCCGCTACGTGCCCGGCGCGGAAGAATACATTTTGGAAGCCCTCGCATGGTGCGGCATCTCGCCCGACGAAGGCCAGGGCGTAGGCGGTCCCCACGCCCCGTACCGCCAGTCGGAGCGCAAACCCATGTACCGCCAATACGCAGATCAGTTGCTGGCTTCCGGCCATGCCTACTACGCCTTTGATACCCCCGAAGAATTGGAGGCCATTCGGGAGCGCGCCAAGTCCGGCGGCAATCCCAACTGGCAGTACAACAGCATCACCCGCGCCGCCATGAAAAACAGCCTCACCCTTCCCGCCGAGGAAGTGGAGCGTCGTTTGGCTGCCGGAGATGCCTACGTCATTCGGGTCAAATTGCCCCGCAACGAAGAAGTCAAATTCCAAGACCGCATACGCGGATGGGTCAGCGTCAACACCCTGAACCTGGACGACAAGGTCCTCCTCAAGGGAGACGGCATGCCCACCTACCACCTGGCCAACGTGGTGGACGACCGGCTGATGGACATTTCCCACGTCATCCGCGGGGAAGAATGGCTTCCTTCCGCCCCGCTCCATATCTTGCTCTACCGGTTTTTTGACTGGGAAGCCCCGGAATTTGCCCACCTGCCCCTCTTGCTGCGCCCCGACGGCAACGGAAAACTCTCCAAGCGCGACGGCGATCGGCTTGGTTTCCCGGTTTTCCCCTTGCACTGGGTCAGTCCCGAAACCGGAGAAGTTTCCAGCGGCTACCGCGAGCGCGGATTCCTGCCTGAGGCCTTTACCAACATGCTCGCCTTTTTGGGATGGAATCCCGGCGACAACCGCGAGATTTTTCACCTGAACGAACTGGTAGACGCCTTCCAGTTGGACAAAGTCCACAAAGCCGGCGCCCGCTTCGATTTTGAAAAAGCCAAGTGGTTCAACCAGCAGTACCTGCGCGCACTTCCCACAGAACAACTCGCCGAATGGGTGGCCCAAGACCTGACCAAGCGGGGCGTTTCCGTTCCGGCACAGGCGGTTTTGCACGGAGCGTGCTCGCTCTTGTTGGACCGCGCCGTTTTCCCCCAAGACATCTACGAAAACGGACCCTACCTCTTCCATGCCCCCACGGGCTACGACCCCGACATGATGGCCAAAAAATGGACCGCTGATTCGGCCGAACACCTTCGTCACTTGGCGAAACGCTTCTCTGGAATCGTTCCTTTTGCCGCGGACAAACTCGAAGAAAATTTCAAAGCCTACCTGGCGGAGACCGGATTGGGGTTTGGCCAGATGGGGCCGGTGTTACGCTTGGCCGTTACCGGCGTTAC
>JBIIBX010000167.1:0-3237 GCA_044239185.1 Schleiferiaceae bacterium
AAATGACTGGCTATTTCACTGGTGGTTAATCCTTCCATGTAACACGCCAACACCCGCTTTTCGGAGTCGGAAATTTTGGGCATGTCCAAACTCTTGGCATTTGTGGATTCTTCCAGCTGCAGGAGGCTTTCCTTTGTGCGGGAACAGGCATAGGGAGTACCACTGGCCAGGGCACGCAAACCCCGGTCCAAATCGTCCAAAGGAGCTGACTTTACCACGAAAACCCCGTAATTCAGCGCCGTTAGTTGCTTGAGAATCGAAGGATGCAAGTAGGAAGAATAGATTCCATACGGAATGTTCAAGGCGTCGCAGCACTTGGGGATTTCCAAAGACTTTCCCTCTTCCAATTGAAGATCCAACAAGGCCCGGTCGATTTTCTGGGTTTTCAGGGCTACCAAGGCTTCTTCCTGGGTTGTACAACGCACACTCTCCCATTCGGGATCGATGGACGCAAGCCGCAAGGCAACCAGCTCCAAAATGGCGGGATGATCGTCGAGCAATAGAAACCGCATCATGGAACCAAAGGTATTTCAATCACGTCGTTCCGAAGCCCATCGACCACCTCAAAATGCAGTTTTCCCCGAAATTGTTTGACCCGTTCTTGCAAGGAAAATTGCCCCCTCCCCATGCGCTTTCCTGCCCGCTCGGATTGGGCGGAAAAAGTGGGCTCGTAAATCAGGCGCAACGCAAGCCAATTGGACCGTTCTTCCGCCATCAAAATGGTCAACCCCTGAGGCCTGCTGTGCTGAATGGCATTGGCAATAAGTTCGCGGAGGCACCAATGCAAATGGTAGCGAACGTCTTTGGGTAATTCGACCCTCGATTCGTTCTCCCACCGGATTGTCCCGTTTTGAAAGCCAAATTCACCCACCAGATGCTCCATTTGGTGGTCCCACGAAGCAAAATCCATCCACTTGGGAGCAAGAGCCTCCACCACACCGCGCAACTCCTCGTGAAAAGCATCCACTTCTTCGCGGGTTTGGTGCAGTTGTTCGTGCCAAACGGCCGCTCCTGTGGCCATTTCCAACTCCTCCAAGTCGTGCTTTAACTGAACCATTTTGGCCCCAACAAAATCGTGTAAATCGTCCGCTATGCGCTTGCGTTCTCGGTCCATCCGAATCCACTCAGCCGTCCGGTGCCTTTTCATCAACCGCAGGTGCCTTCTCCAAAAAAGAGCGAGTGCGATCCATACCCCTACCACCAACAAGGCCGTCGGAAAAAGGAGGTAAAATACCGGCAATTGCAAGGAGTCAGCGGACACTGCGCAAGGGTTTTAAGTAACGATAAATGTACCCCGTCTTGTACAAGAATACGACCATGCTGGCACCAATACTGCCCACATGCAACCAATACATCCAACGGGTCACCTGAGAACCCGTCCATTGAACGGGATAGTGGGCCACTACAAAAACCGCATAGTCCATTAACAAAACCAAGGCCATAAAGGGATAGCACCAAACCCGTATGCGCTCGGGCAATCGGTGCTGTTGGGAGCGGACAAAAACAAACAACAACCCCCCAATGGCCGCCGAATAACTGATCCAAACCCATCCCAAAACGACCGACGGCAAGAAATCCCCTGCGCGAAGCCCCGAAACAAGGGCAATGCCCCCCACTACAATCCAAGAAAGGACGTTTCGCTGGGCATCGCGAAGAAGCGCCCAAACCAACAGGCCAGGAACGACCGTGTGATTCAGATCAAATAACCAGTGCAGGGGACCCACGGGGTAGCATTGATACAACCCACTAAAGAGGAGGCATGCCAGCAGGAACCCCCCTTCTGCTGTGGACGTATAGAGTCCGTCTCCTTTGAATTGCACAAAGAAGTAGATCCAGGTACACAACGCATACCCTCCAATGATGGTCCAGCCCACAGTCCCCGTGCTCCGAATTAAACCATCAAGGGAGAATCGACGGGGCAGTTGTTGGGGCACAAAATCGCCTTATTCATCAAGAGTCCATCCGTTAGGTCGTTGCCCGAATCGTCGGTTGCCACCAACACGGTGGTTAGGGTTCCTGCACTGTTTTTGGCAAAGTAAATCCGGATACCGGCGGCCCCGTTTTGGGCCAGCAAGTCTTCAAAAACCGACGCATCGTATTTTCCAGAAACCGTCATCCCGGTAAAGGTGCTATCGTTCTGAAAATCATGCGTCATGGTGACGGCTTCTGTCAGGGTGATTTCGTGGGAATTTGGCATGGGATTTTGAGGTTAAGTTCAACACGAATATAGGGGTTGAAACCTTCCTTTTGGAGCGTTTGGAGGATAAAAAAAACCCGGTGTAAGCAGCGGACTTTTGACTTTCGGGGGGAATACAGGGCGAATAGGTTACCTTTGGTTCATGAAGTACGGAATGTTGATCGCCGCCACCGCGATGCTGGCGTCGTGCTCCGACCTTGTTTCGACCCGTTTTAAGGGTGAGGCCTACATCGTCGACAGCCACATCAGCAAGCAGCCCGTCGAGGGGCTTTGGATCGAAGCCTTTTACTACAATGAGTCCCAGCGCGACGATGCGCCGTTTTTTATATCAACTACGGACGAGCGCGGATTCTTTTCGTTCGACGACCGCAGCCCCAGCGGAGGATTTGACATCGATGGTTGGGAAACGGCCTTCGTGTACTCGGGGCCGGACCGCCTGGACACCTTGGGCGAATTCGGCTTTCAGTTTGCGGACGAATCGTACCGATACAAAACGCTTCACTTGGACACCTTCGCCCTGCCCCATACGGTGTGGATTGTTCCGCGCATCGCTTCGCTGGGTTCTTCTCCCGGCAACGAGTTATACCTTCGTTTCGACCGGGGCGGGGACTTTTCGCCCGCAAGTAATGGGGAGCGCACGTACTCGGGCCCGTTTTCGGTGGGTCAAACGCTGGACGCCTGGCCCGGCTACATGTCGTTCGGAATACAGCATTGGCTGACGTTCGGGTCGCGCGAATTCGGTTCCGCCGCGTGGACGTACACGACCGAATATTCCGGCAACGTGATGGCCCCGTGGCGCCCGCGCACCAGCGAGGGGGATACGTTGTTTTTGGATATCACCCTGTAGTTCCGTGTTTTTTTGAAAAAGGTAAATCCGGTTATAACCGGATTGCATAGCGCGCACGTGACTTTTAAGGGTAGGCTCACAAGTTGAATCTAAACCTCAAGTGTTTAGCTGCGTCAAGCCCTAAAAACAAAAACCCCGGTGCGCTGCACCGGGGTTTTTGTTTCGTGACCCTGTTAGGATTCAAACCTAAAAC
>JBIIBX010000168.1:0-3234 GCA_044239185.1 Schleiferiaceae bacterium
GTGGTGGAATTGCGGCAACTCCGCTCCTATCCCTGGACAGATTTCCCCCACCTTCACCCCCACCACCAACGGTTCCTATGCGGTCATTGTGGCCTTAAACGGCTGCACAGACACCAGCACGTGTGTGCCGGTGGGCAACGTCGGGTTAACCGAACAAACGGCTTTGGTGAGGCTCTATCCCCAGCCGGCGTCGGATGTTTTGGTAGGAACGTTGGGTGCCAACCACGTCCAAAGCGGAGACCTAGCACGGTTTTATGCGTTGAACGGTACGTTGGTGCTTGAATGTCCGCTCCAAGCCGGAGAAAACCGGTGGGACGTGCGGACCTTGCCCAACGGGGTTTACCTTTTGCAGGCGGGGAATACGACTCCCCAACGCGTCGTCATCCAACGGGAATAAACATTCCAACGGATTCGTACGGGTTTCCCTTCTGGCAACGCGTTCCTTTTCTCACGCGTTATTCGTCCAGCGAGGATTCCATCAGTTCGTTCAGCATGGATTCGAATTCCGCATCAGGCAACGTAATAAAAACGGCCAGCAGCGGTTCGGGCAATCCCGCTTGGGCTGCGTCCTCGTCGTTGGAACCCAATTCGTCGTGCATGACCAAAGCCATTCGACGGTACCCGTCCACACTGGCGGCCGCGGCGTAATACGTGGCTTCGTCGTCTACTAGCAAATAAGTGGGGAACTCCTGCTGGATCCACCGATCGGCAAAGGGACGCATGGCCGGACGAACGGACCAAATGGTCTGGGTAACACGCTGCTGGCGCACGGACGATTCGCTGAAACCGCCTGTTGAAACCCGTGCAGAATCGATGCTGCCCACCCAGGTAACGCGGTAATTGCCCGTTTCCAACTGAACCAACCCCGGTTCCTTGTCATCCGTCGCTCCGATCTCTCGGTTCAGGGTGTCTTGGTCAACCAAATCGCCCAGCGTGGTTGTAGGGACGGGGACCAGTGATTCCACGGAAAGCATTTCATCGGCATACCGGATAGACAGGCTCAGCCACGTTCCCGTTTCTTGCTTTTCTTGCTCCTTTAGCAAGGCGGGTACGCCCTTGGAATTCCAGGCTTTAAGCACCTTTTTTCCACCACCCAACACACCAAACTGAAGTCCATCGATGCCGTATTGATTGATTTCAAAAAAAGTATATCCGGATTCGTCCATAACCGACGATTGGAATGGACGACCCTGTTGGGTCCATTTTTGGGCCACCTCCTTCACGTACGAAGCCGGAAACTCTTTCATGCTCACTATATAAACCTCCCAGGGCCGACCATCCGGCTTGGCAATGAGCAGCTCCACTTCCTTCGCCGCTGGGTGAACAACTGCCACTGATTTCATTTCAGACGGGCTGTCCCCCATCGTCGTATCCTGCGCCCAGTCGGACAAACGCCGCTCGGGAGTAACCCACGCCGCAATCTGATGCAACGAATGCCCCGGCCAGGTGGCGGGATCCTCGGTCAGGGTCGGAAAATGGGGCCAATTTGATCCCGGACGCATTTCGGTTGGCCTCGCTCCGCGGGAGTCCGACGTTTTTTTCTGGGCATGCACATCGACGCCCAAAACGGTCAACAAAACAAACAAACCAAACGTCGCTCCGAATCGCTTCACAAAAAAAGCCCCCTTGGGGACCGCACTGAAAAAATTGTCCATGATCAATAAACGCAAGGAAAGAGGGAAAATTACCAACCGGCTGAACAACGTAGAGGCGGTCGAAACGGAAAGGTATAAAAAAAGGCCGCCCTTTTGCAAGGGCGGCCTCCGTCGGGATGACACGATTCGAACGTGCGACCACACGCCCCCCAGACGTGTACTCTACCACCTGAGCTACATCCCGATGGTTCCGCGCGCACCGCACTCTGAATGAGAATGGCAATGCTGCTTGGAGGGCTGCAAATATACAAAAAAGGTTGACTTCTTTGCGTGATTCTCCATCAATCCTTTCTATCAATCGCGCCGTAATTTTGCAACTCACTAACGAAAAAGGGATCCTTCCCACCAACTTTCCGATACGAATGGAACAAATCGAATGCTTGATTATTGGCAGCGGCCCCGCAGGGTATACTGCTGCGATTTACGCTGCACGCGCAGACCTAAAACCCGTCATGTACGTGGGCCTGCAGCCCGGCGGCCAGTTGACCACCACCACCGAAGTAGATAATTTCCCCGGGTATCCCCAAGGAATTGACGGCAACGCCATGATGGAAGACCTCAAAAACCAAGCGGAGCGCTTCGGAACCGACGTCCGTTGGGGCATGGTTTCCAAGGCCGACTTTGCCACAGAAGTGGGCGGCTGGCATACGCTGGTGATCGACGAAACCACCACGGTTCAAGCCCGCACCGTTATCATCTCGACCGGAGCCACAGCCAAATACCTGGGACTCCCTTCGGAGGAGAAGTTCATGGGCTTTGGGGTGAGTGCCTGCGCGGTGTGCGACGGATTTTTCTACAAGGGCCAAGAGGTGGTCATTGTGGGCGGTGGAGACACGGCCGCGGAAGAAGCTACCTATTTGTCCAAACTGTGTCCCAAGGTGACCATGTTGGTGCGCAAAGATTCGCTACGCGCATCGAAAGCCATGCAAAACCGCGTTTTGAATACGCCCAACATTGAAGTGCGTTGGAATACCGAAACGTTGGAACTGCTCGGTGGCAAATCGGTTGAAGGTGTGAAAGTGCGCAACCTGCAAACCGGTGTTGAAGACGTAATTCCCGCCTCGGGATTCTTTGTGGCCATTGGACACAAGCCCAATACCGACATTTTCAAGGGCCAGCTGACCATGGACGAGACGGGCTACCTAAAAACCATTGTGGGAACCACCAGCATGAACCTCCCCGGCGTTTTTGCCGCCGGAGACGTTCAAGACAAGGTGTATCGGCAGGCGATTACCGCGGCCGGGACCGGTTGTATGGCGGCTTTGGAGGCCGAGCGGTACCTTTCCACCCTCCATTAAAACCACCACCGGAGTTGCCTCCGGATTGTTTACCGTAGCCTCCGCCGCCTCCACCAGGGCGGCGGTCGCGGTTAAAGGAACCCCCTCCACCGGGAGTGCGGAAGTCGTCAATGGCTTCAATGGAAACGGGTTGTCCCTCCCACTTGGCCGTGCGCAGGGCGTCCTGAATCTTCTGGACGTGGTCCAACGAAACGCTGAAATGGCTTTGGTGGCGGGAAACGTCCACTCCAAGGATGTCGTACTTGCCCAAACCGGCGGTGTCGCGCAACCAGTCTTTCAAC
>JBIIBX010000026.1:0-12890 GCA_044239185.1 Schleiferiaceae bacterium
GTGATGACCATGGTCCACTTCCAGCGCGCAGGCCACAAACCCATCGCCTTGGTGGGCGGTGCCACGGGCATGGTGGGCGACCCCTCTTTCAAGTCCGACGAACGCCAGCTGCTGGATTTCAACACCTTGCAGCACAACCTGAGCGGCCAGCGCGCCCAGCTGGAAAAGTTTCTGGAATTCGGCGGCCCCACCGGTGCGCAAATTGTCAACAACTACGACTGGTTCAAGGACTTTGGCTTTTTGGACTTCATCCGCGACGTGGGCAAACACATCACCGTCAACTACATGCTCGCCAAGGATTCGGTCAAGTCGCGCCAAGAAACCGGCATCAGCTTCACCGAATTCAGCTACCAACTCATTCAGGGGTACGACTTTTACCACCTCTGGAAAAACCACGGCGTCCAGCTGCAAATGGGCGGATCCGACCAGTGGGGCAACATCACCACCGGGACCGAATTGATCCGACGCATGGGCGGCGGCGAGGCGTACGCCCTGACCACACCCCTGATCAAAAAGGCCGACGGAACCAAATTCGGCAAAACCGAGTCTGGCAACGTGTGGCTGGACCCCAAGCGCACGTCCCCCTACCAATTTTACCAATTCTGGCTGAATGCCGCCGACGCCGACGTGGCCCAGTACGTCCGGATTTTCAGCACGGCACCCCGGGAAGAAATTGAGGCTTTGGAAGCAACCCACGCCCAAGCCCCCCACCAACGGGCCCTGCAAAAATTCTTGGCCGAGGAAATCACGGCCCGGGTGCACAGCGCCGACGCCCTCCGCCGGGCCCAAGACGCCTCCGAAATTTTATTCGGCAACGCCACTGCAGACGCCGTTCGCGGCCTGGACGAAGCCACCCTCCTCGACGTTTTCAAAGACGTCCCCCAGTTCACCGTTTCCCGAGACACCTTGGCCGACGGCCTGCCCGTAGTCGAACTGCTCGCGGGCCACACGCGGTTTGCCGCCTCCAAAGGCGAAGCCCGTACATTGCTCCAAGGGGGCGGAATTTCCGTCAACAAAATCAAGGCAGAGTCCGACTCCGTCTACTCGTCGGGCGATTTGCTGAACGACCGGTACTTGCTGCTCCAACGGGGCAAAAAGACCTACGCGTTGGTCACGTTTGAGTAAACGTTTGGCTACAGGGTAAGCGCTGAGCCGCTGCCTACGAGCGGGGAGTGGTTGCGTGGCGCAGGGGCACCTCCCAGGCGGACTCGCCCTTACTGGGCCTTGTCTTCCAGCAACAAGCGCACCTCCACTGCACTGCGCGTGCCGGTTCCGTCGTAGCCCAAATCCTCCGAGGCATTCCACCAAAAGGCAGGCCCGGGCGGCACCGAAGGCACAGGCTCCAAAAAGATGCTTCGTGCGGGGCGGGTGGCTGTGGAGTCCATATCCAACCGAATGCGTCCCGTGGCCCAGAGCATGGTATAATTAAGCGATTGGCGGCTGCCGTGCCCGTTGATTCCGACGGAGGTACAGTATCCGGTGTTGTCGTCAAACAGCACGATTTTGCCGTCCGGAACCTGGGATTGCGCCGGCCCAGCCGTGGAGCGGACTCCGTCGGGCGTGTAAAAAGCCACTTCCTTGTGCGATTCCAAAACCACAAAGTGATGGACCACGGTCTTGTCTGCGTACGGGTCGCACGCTGCAAAACCTCCTAGTAGCGCGCACGAAAGCAGAGTCGCGCGGAAAAAAGGGACAAATTTCATTCGGTGGGTTCTTCCAAATTCGACAATCCGTAGACGGCCAGCTCCAACCCTTCCGCAAAGGCCTTCGACGGCTTCGCAAAGTAGTGGTAACTGCCGCTCTGAAGGTTTTTGGTTTCCTTGAGTTTGGGCAAGGCAAGCGGACCGTCGGCGTGAACCACGGCAGCCAAAGCCACGTCGCCCCGCACCACCAACACCAAGCGGGCGGGTGCGGGTTCCTGGGTGGTTTTATGCTCGTGGCGCAGCACCCATACCTCCAAATCTCCGGAGGCGTTGAGTTCGTCTGGGAGCTGAGCGGCAGGAACTTTCTCCAAGCCAAAAGACTCCAAATAGGTCTTCAAGGCCGTACCAAAAGGACCGGTGCGTTTTTCGCTGAGCAATTCGACCAAGGCGCGGTCGGGAAACGTATTGGCGTAAAAAGCGGTACTGCGGCTGGTTCCGACCACCAGGCCCATGTGGTGGCGGCGCAAGCCGGCCACGGTGGAGGGGCGAACGTCGGTCAGTTTAACAGACTGGAGCGCGGTGCCCACGGGCTGGCCGTTGCGGCCCAAGAACTCGGTCTGGGCAGGAACGGTGGAGTCTTTTCCCAAGGATTTTCGGGGAATCCATACGCGTTTTTGAACGGAGTACCCCGTCTCGGTTTGCTGGGCCCAAACGGCGGTGCTGTCTTGAAATTCGACGGCGGGTTTTCCGGAGATGGAAACCGTAGTCGAGCGAAGGCGTTGCCCGGAAGCGGGGACGGCCAACAAGACGGCTGCCCACAGGGCCAAAAGGGGGAAAATCTGCTTCATATGCGTTGTGTCCTTCGTAGATACCATTCGAATAGCGAAAATTAAGCCAAAACGACTCCTCTTGCGCGAAAGCACGGGGTTCAGCCGGCCAACAACGAGCAACCGCGAACCTCGGCCGCGTCAAACCGACCCAAAACTTCAAAAACCCCGTCTTCATAAACCCTTCCCAGGTCTTGAAGCGCCAAAAACGCGCAGGAGTGCACGTTGGCCAAATCGATCACATTCAGCGCTGCGGTCCGCCGGTACGGGCCGGGCGAAAAAGGATCCTCGGGATCTCTGGGCCAAACCACCAAGGAGGGCGGCGGTTGGTAGAGCCCGTCTTGCAGGGCGTAGGCCTGGGAAAAAAGTTCCGTCATGCCGTACTCCGAATGGATCTGGGGTACGCCAAAGGCCTCTTTCAGTGCGTGGTGCACCTGAGCCCGGGTGGGCTCCACCCGCCGGCCTTTCATGCCCCCGGTTTCCATAATAAGCGTGTGCTTGAGCTGCAGTGGGAACGGCATCCACTCCGCCCAGTCGAGCAAGGCAAAGGTTACCCCCAGGACGATGGTCTTCTGTCCGCGCTTTTCCAGGGCCGTAAGGGCCTGAAGCAAAGACAAATAGTCGTTCAAGAAAAACCCATTCTCCGCATGGGGGCTGGCGTCCACAAAGGACTGGGCCATGTCCACCAAGGACGACCCCGTGCGTTCCAGGTACCCGGGCAACAGGCACAGCCAGGCGTACTCTTCCACCGGGCCGTATTTCCATTCAAAGCACTGGCGTGCGTGGGCGCGGTACGCTTCCAAGCTTTCCACCGCATGGCGCGACGGGACCTGCCCCGTGGTGCCGCTGCTGGTGAAAAATTGCACCGGCTCGTACGACCCCGTCTGAACCACCCGGGATTTAAATGCTTCCACCGGCAAAAAAGGCACCTCCCGCAAGGCCTTGGCAGACGTCACCTGGGTGCACCGATCGCGGTCCCAGCCCACCGAATCGAGGTACGTGCGGTACACGGCGCAGTGCTCCGACTGGTGCTGGAACAAAGCCACCGCTGCCCGCTCAGTTTCCGGATGCATGGGCTCTGGGGGCATTGAGGGGCTGCTCGAGGGGCTTTTTGGTGGGGGTCTGCTGGGGAAGACCCTCATTAGGAGGGTCCGGTTTAGGAGGGTCCGGTTTAGGAGGGTCCGACTTTTGAATTTCCTTGATCTGTCTAATTTTCTCCAAGGAGGAACTTCCTCCACTCCCCCGACGTTCGGGCAATTTCGGCCGAACGGGTTCCGTTGGCAGCAGGGCCGCTGCCGCATCGGAACGTTGGTCAACAATTCCGATAGCCGGGGTTTCGGGTGCGGGCAGGGCCTTCTGCAAGGCTTTTAACTTCCTTACTGTCTGGGCCAGAACGGTATCGCCCCGCTCCGAGTTTTCAATCAATCCCTCCAGCTCCCTGCGGACTTCCTCCTGGGTATATCCGTACTTCTTTCCAATAAACGCAGCTGTTGCCGGGGTCGGGAATTGATCCAAGGATCCGCCGCGGGTTTGCAAGGCCGACTCGTAGAGGTGCAAATCCACCAGCAACGGCACGAGCACCGAATCGGGAATGTGTTCCTCCGCGAGGCCCGAAGGCGACGGTTGGCACGAGGCCGCCAATACGGCCAACGCAACACCCCATCCCCTGAATTTCATCCGGTATTAGCGATTAAACAGCAGGCGCTGTCCGGCAGGGCCTTTGGCCAATTTTCCGTTGGCGACCACCTGGGTTCCATTCACAAACGTATGCATGATGCGGGACGTGAAGGTATTGCCCTCAAAAGGCGACCATCCGCACAAACTCGCCACGTTGTCGCGCTGCACCGTCCAAGGACGCGAAGGATCGACCACCACCAAGTCGGCGTAGTAGCCTTCCCGCAGAAACCCGCGGTCTTCCACCCCAAACAAAATCGCGGGCCGGTGGCACATGAGTTCAACTGCGCGTTCCAGCGGCACAACCCCCTTCCGAACCATTTCCAGCACGGCGACAACCGCATGCTGAACCAATGGACCTCCTGACGGTGCCTGGAAATACGGGGCTTGCTTTTCCTCCAACGTATGGGGCGCATGGTCCGTGGCAATTACGTCGATGGAACCGTCCAACAAGCCGGCCCGCAATGCGTCCCGATCTTGCTCGGTTTTCACCGCAGGGTTCCACTTGATCAGGTTTTTGCGGGCGGCATAGTCCTGGTCGGTAAACCACAGGTGGTGGATACACGCTTCGGCCGTAATCTTCTTTTGCTCCAGCGGCAAATGCTTGTCAAAAAGAACCAATTCCTTGCCGGTTGAAAGGTGGTACACGTGGAACCGTGCGCCGGTTTTCCGGGCGAGGGCAACGGCCGCAGAGCTGGACTTCCAGCAAGCTTCTTCCGAGCGAATCAAGGGGTGGTAATCGGGCGTTAGTCCGCCCTCGCCCACCTCGGCTTTGAACCGTTCCGCATTGGCGCGGATGGTCGCTTCGTCCTCGCAATGGGCAATCAACTGGTGGTCCACCTCGCTGAAAATGCGCTCCAAAGCCTGCGGGTCGTCTACCAACATGTTACCGGTAGAAGAGCCCATGAAGATTTTAATGCCCGGAATGGTCCGCTTGGAAGTCCTTTTTAGTTCCTCCAGATTGGCATTGGTAGCCCCCATGTTGAAACTGTAATTGGCCCAAGAAACCTCGGCCGCACGGTCGTATTTCTTCTCCAATTCTTCCAGCGTAACCGCTTGGGGAACCGTGTTGGGTTGTTCTACATAACTGGTAATGCCTCCCAAAACGGCTGCAGCTGACTCCGTCGAAATATTCCCTTTGTGGGTCAATCCCGGCTCGCGAAAATGCACTTGGGTGTCGATCATGCCGGGCAACACCCATTGACCGGAAACATCCAACACATGGACCTGTCCATTGTTCGGAGTCAAGTCCTTGTCTATCCGAGCAATGCGTTCCCCTTCAATCAGGATATCGCCCTCAAATACGCGGCCCTCGTTGATCACTCGGGCGTTTTTTATGAGTGTTGTCATGGCTTGGTAAACCAGCTAGAAATCTTTAATGCAATAACCCCAAAAACGGCCTCGCGAATAATTCCCCGGCTCATTTTGCTTTGGCCTGCCGTTCGGTCGGTGAAAATGACCGGTACTTCCACAATGTTGAAACCTTTGCGCCATGCGCGGAACTTCATTTCGATTTGAAAGGCGTACCCCACAAACCGAATCGCCGAAAAATTCATGGATTCCAAGACCTCGCGGCGGTAACATTTGAATCCAGCTGTGGTGTCGTGGATTTTCATGCCCGTGATAAACTGTACGTACTTGCTCGCAAAAAAACTGAGCAAAACGCGGCTCATCGGCCAGTTCACCACATTTACCCCCCGGACGTACCGACTGCCAATGGCGACATCCGCGCCTTCTTGGCACGCAGCCAACAGGCGGGGCAAATCTTTGGGATCGTGGGAAAAATCTGCATCCATCTCGAAAACAAACGGGTGTCCCGCGGCCAGTGCCCAACGAAATCCGTGGATATAGGCGGTCCCAAGGCCCGATTTGCCCGAACGTTCCTCCAAGTGAATTCGGCCCGGATGCGCGGCCATCAACCCTTTGACCAGAGCAGCTGTGCCATCCGGCGAATTGTCGTCCACGACCAATACCTCAAACGCTTGGGGCAATGCCATGACGGCTTCCACGATTGCGGCAATATTTTCGCATTCGTTGTAGGTTGGGATGACAACCAAGGGCGCGGAAGAAGACTTCATAGGCATGATTGAACAAAGGTAAACCAAGGGTACCCTTCGGCCAATTTAGTGCAAAAGATAGGCCAACTTAAATTGGATGCCGCAAGGGCACTCCCCTTTCCCAAACCGCCGTACTTTCGTTGCAAATCCCTTTTCATGGCCGCCCAACGCCTCTTTCTGCTCGACGCCTACGCCCTTATTTTCCGGGCCTACTTTGCCTTTGCCAAAAATCCGCGCGTAACCTCGTCGGGCTTGGACACTTCCGCTATTTACGGTTTTGCCTTGGCCTTGATGGATGTCCTTGAAAAGGAGAAACCCAGCCACCTCGCCGTCGTATTTGACATCGGTGGTTCCGAAGCCCGCGAAGCAGCCTATCCCGCCTACAAAGCCAACCGCGACGAGACCCCCGAGGGAATCAAAATCGCCGTGCCCTACATCCACAAAATGCTCGAGGCCTTGCGCATTCCCCATTTGGGCGTGCCCGGATACGAAGCCGACGACGTCATTGGCACCTTGGCCCACCAAGCCGAATCAGCTGGATTCGAGGTCTTTATGATGACCCCGGACAAGGATTTTGGCCAATTGGTCACCGAACGCGTCAAAATGTACCGACCCGGACGAGGAGGCGCTCCCGCCGAAGTGTGGGGCATGGCCGAAGTCTGCGAGCGTTGGGGCATCGAGCGCATCGACCAAGTGGTGGACATGCTGGGACTAATGGGTGACGCCGTGGATAACATACCTGGGATTCCCGGGGTTGGCGAAAAAACCGCCACCAAATTGCTGGCCGAATTCGGAACCTTGGAAAACGTGCTGGAGAATGCAGCTTCCATCAAAGGCAAGCTCGGCGAAAAAATTGCCGAAAATGCCGAAATGGGCCGCCTGTCCAAGCAGCTGGCACGCATCTTAACCGATGTGCCCATCCAGCTGGACCCCAAGCAATTGGAGATGGAACAAGCCGACGAAACGGCTTTCCGTAACCTGTGCGCCAGCCTGGAATTCCGAACCGTTACGGAACGGTTGCTCCGCGCTGCCCACCGCGCAGCAGGCCACGAAGCCCCAACGCCCGCTCCAACGGCACCAGCGCAAGCTTCAGAAAATCCCTCTGCTCCCGCCTCCAGTAAAAAATTCTCTGCACAAGGCCCCTCCCTGTTCGACGATCCGGATGCAGAAGAAACGCCGGTTGAAAGCCCCTTTGCCCATGCCGGCAATACCTCCAAACTTTACCAAACCATTGACGACGCCGTTGGGTGCAAGCTCTTGGTAGAGAAGTTGTTGCTCCAAAAAAGCATCAGCCTGGATACCGAAACCACAAGCTTGGACGTTCGCCACACCGAATTGGTAGGCATGAGTTTCAGCTACCAAGCCCATACCGGCTTCTATGTCCCCTTCTCGGCAGACCGGGAAGAAACCCGAGCACGGCTGGAGCTCTTTCAACCCCTTTTTCAGAACCCAAACATCGAAATCGTAGGGCAAAACCTAAAATTCGACCTCCACGTACTGCTCAACTACGGCATCAAGCTCCACGGCCCCCTTTTCGACACCCTTCTTGCCCACTACCTGCTGCAGCCGGACCAACGGCACAACCTAGACGCCCTGTCAGAAGCCTACTTGGGCTACAAGCCCATCTCCATCGAAAGCCTCATTGGCCCCAAAGGACCGCGTCAAAAATCCATGCGCGACATTCCCGTGGACGTCTTGACTACCTATGCGGCTGAAGATGCGGATGTGGCTTGGCAATTGGCCGAACTTTTCCGTCCCAAACTCATTGAAACCGGGGTAGATGCTGTTTTTCGCCAAATCGAGACGCCCCTGGTGCCCGTACTTGCCGGAATGGAGAACCAAGGCATTGCCGTTGATCGCGGTGCGTTGAAATCCTATTCCGATTTCTTAGGTTCCGAATTGGCCCAACTGGAGCGCGAAGTGCTTGAATTGGCTGGCGTCTCCTTCAACTTGGCATCCCCCAGGCAATTGGGCGAAATCCTCTTCGAACGTCTGCAAATTGGCAAAGGCAAAATCAAGAAGACCAAAACCGGACAGTACGCCACCGGAGAAGAAATTCTCGAAGACCTTCGCTCCACCCACCCCATTGTAGACAAGTTACTGGAATGGAGGCAAGTAGGCAAACTGAAAAGCACCTACGTGGACGCTTTGCCGCAATTGATCGATCCCATTACAAACCGCATTCACACCACGTTCAACCAAACGGTAGCCGCTACAGGACGCCTCTCCTCGACCAATCCCAACCTGCAAAACATTCCCATCCGAACGGAACGTGGACGGAAAATACGCGGGATGTTTGTGGCGGGTGGAGCGGACCGGACGCTGGTTTCTGCGGACTATTCCCAGATCGAACTGCGAATCATCGCAGCCTTATCGGGTGATCCTGCTATGATTGAAGCGTTCCAGGCCGGTGTCGACATCCACACCGCCACGGCATCCAAGGTGTTTAACGTTCCGCTGGAATCCGTCACCAAAGAGCAGCGTTCCAACGCAAAGACGGTCAACTTCGGCATTATTTACGGAGTAAGTGCATTTGGCTTGTCCCAGCAAACGGCCCTGAGCAGAACCGAAGCCAAAGACCTTATAGAGCAATACTTCCAAACCTATCCGGGCATCAAAAGCTACATGGACCACCAAGTGGCACAAGCACGGAGCAAAGGATACGTAGAAACCTTATTGGGCAGACGCCGGTACCTCAAAGACATTGATTCCCGCAACCAAGTGATGCGCGGACATGCCGAACGCAATGCCGTCAATGCCCCCATTCAAGGAACAGCCGCCGATATCGTCAAATTGGCGATGGTCAATCTCAATCAACGGCTTACCCAGGAAGGACTTCGAAGCCCCATGGTTTTGCAGGTGCACGACGAATTGGTTTTTGACGCCTTCAACGACGAATTGGATGTGCTGATTCCCATGATCAAACACGAAATGGAACACGCCTATTCCCTCGCTGTCCCGCTGGTCGTGGAAGTAGGAAAAGGGGCCAACTGGCTCGATGCCCATTAACGGAAGGACTGCCTCGGGAGTGGATTTCGGTTTGCATGAAGCAAAGTTCCAACCGGCATTCCCCGGTAGTCGGTTCTAAACGTTTGTAAACGTATAAACCTGCCCCTCCTGCACAAAAAAAAGGCCGCCTCTTGCGAGGCGGCCTTTTAACCTATTGACTGTCAATTAGTTTTTCGAACCGTACCGCTTGCGGTCGTTTTCGTTCAAATAAATCTTGCGCAAACGAATGCTTTTGGGAGTCAACTCCACGTATTCGTCGCCTTGGATGTATTCCAATGCTTCTTCCAAACTGAATTTCTTTGCTGGAGCAATGCGCATTTTGTCGTCGGTACCCGATGCACGCATGTTTGTCAACTGCTTGGCTTTGGTCACATTGATTACCAAATCGTTGCCGCGGGTGTGCTCGCCAATAACTTGGCCTGTGTAGATTTTTTCTCCTGGATCGATGAAGAAGAATCCACGGTCTTGCAGGCGGTCAATGGAGTAGGCAATGGATTCTCCGGGCTCGGAGCAAATCAAGGAACCGTTGATGCGGGAAGGCATCTCGCCGCGGTAGGGCTCAAAACCGACCAACCGGTGGTTCATGATAGCCTCACCCGCTGTGGCTGTAAGCAAGTTGTTCCGCAGTCCGATCAATCCACGTGAAGGAACTTTGAAGGTCAAAATCATCCGCTCGCCTTTCGGTACCATGTTGATCATTTCGCCTTTGCGCTGGGTAACCAACTCGATGGCAGAGCCCGAACCGGTCTCCGGAACGTCAATCACCAATTCTTCGATCGGCTCACACTGCACGCCGTCGACCTCGCGGAAAATTACCTGAGGCTGTCCAATCTGCAATTCAAAGCCCTCGCGGCGCATGGTCTCAATCAAAATCGACAGGTGCAAAACGCCCCGGCCGAAGACTTTGAACGTGTCCGCCTTATCGGTTTCCATTACGCGAAGAGCCAAGTTCCGTTCTAATTCACGCTCCAAACGCTCTTTCAAGTGCCTTGAAGTCACAAGCTTGCCTTCCTGGCCGTAGAACGGAGAGTCGTTGATGGTGAACACCATGCTCATGGTGGGCTCGTCGATATCGATCGTGGGCAATCCTTCGGGATTCTCAAAATCCGCGACGGTGTCCCCAATTTCAAAACCCTCTACGCCATTGACTGCGCACAAATCGCCGGCCATTACCTGCGGGACTTTGGTACGGCCCAGTCCGTCAAAAACATACAACTCTTTGATCCGACTGCGCACTACAGAACCGTCGCGCTTGACCAAACTAACCGGCATGTTCTCGCGGATGGTACCGCGTTGCAAACGACCAATCGCTATACGACCGGTGTAATTGCTGAAGTCCAACGAGGTAATCAACAATTGGGGCGTACCCTCTGCCACCTTGGGGGCAGGGACATGCTCCAAAACTTGGTCCAACAAGAAGGAGATATCTTCGGTTTGATGCTTCCAATCTGGACCCATCCAATTGTGCTTGGCGGAACCGTAAACGGTTGGGAAGTCCAACTGCTCCTCGGTCGCGTCCAAATTGAACATAAGGTCAAAAACCATTTCATGTGCCTGCTCGGGGTCGCAATTGGGCTTGTCCACTTTGTTCACGACTACCAAGGGCTTCAATCCCATTTGCAAAGCCTTCTGAAGAACAAAACGCGTTTGGGGCATGGGGCCTTCAAAAGCATCCACCAACAACAAAACGCCGTCGGCCATATTCAAAACACGCTCCACTTCGCCACCGAAATCCGCGTGGCCTGGGGTGTCAATGATGTTGATCTTAACTCCTTTGTAAACGACACTCACGTTTTTAGACAAAATGGTAATCCCGCGCTCACGCTCGAGGTCGTTGTTGTCCAAAATCAGTTCACCGGTCGACTGGTTCTCGCGAAACAATTGGCAAAAGTGAAGAATCTTATCTACCAAGGTTGTCTTGCCGTGGTCGACGTGTGCAATGATCGCGATATTCCGAAGGCCCGAATGCTCCATGAGGGGGGTGTTTTAAAAGAGGTGCAAAGGTACCCCTTTTTTTCGGGCCGGAGTTAACTGAAAATCAACGTTTTTGCTAAACCAAAATGCGCTCTATTCAACTCCAACGGCACCCCTGCAACTGGGATTCTATGCTCCCTTGAGTAAAAATCCAGACATCCAACCCCCTTCCCGCAATCACCCACAGCCCAGGGAAGCATCCAAACGAAGATCATTCGCACCCATTGGCGCGCATTCCATTCGACTAAACGCCCCTACCCACGCAGCAACCATTCGTGCAAAAAACCCATTTTACCTTCATTGGGACGCTCAAAAAAGGAGCATCGGACCATCGCGAATCGGCAAAACACCCCCTTTGAACACGTCCAAAACCTCAATTTTACCGAAATCACTTCGGTACAAAAAAACTATTTCATTCATTACCAATACATTAACAAATAAACGACTCTTTTAAATCCAAGGCACTTACTTGTACCTTTGTGCTGCAATCCAAGTCACCCCGATGAAAAACCGCTACCTCGATCTAATCGAACAGACCTTTGAATGGCCTCAAGACGAATTCTACGTTGAGAACGACGCCCTCCATTGGCACGACATTCCCTTGATGGAACTCATCAAGCAGTATGGGACTCCTTTGAAGGTGACCTACTTGCCTAAAATCAGCTCCAACATCCAACGGGCGAAACGCATGTTCAATGTGGCCATGGCCAAGGTCGACTACAAAGGCAGCTACCACTTTTGTTATTGCACCAAGAGCAGCCACTTCAGTTTTGTCATGGAAGAGGCCCTCAAAAACAACATCCACCTCGAAACGTCCAGCGCCTTCGACATCAATCTGATCGAAACCCTCCACGACGAAGGCAAGATTTCCAAAGACCATTTTGTCGTTTGCAACGGATACAAACGCGCGCAGTACCTGGAGAACATCGCCCGTCTCGTGAACGACGGCTGGTCCAACGTCATTCCCGTGCTGGACAACCGCGAAGAGCTTGCCCTCCTCACCGAACAACTCGAGCCCGACGCCCCAAAACTGAAGGTAGGCTTCCGGATTGCCGCCGAAGAAGAACCCAAATTCGAATTCTACACCTCCCGTCTTGGGCTGGGCTACAAAGAAGTACTCTCCTACTACGAACGCCACTTGGCCGACAACGCCCACGTGGAATTGTACATGCTTCACTTCTTCATCAATACCGGCATCAACGACACCGCCTACTATTGGAACGAATTGGTCAAGTGCGTCAACCTGTACATCCAGCTCAAAAAAATCTGCCCAACCCTGAGTGCCCTGAACATTGGCGGTGGTTTCCCCATTAAAAACTCCCTCACTTTCGATTACGACTACGATTACATGGCGGAGGAAATCATTGCGCAAATCAAGGCCAATTGCAACGCCGCCGGCATTCCCGAGCCCGATATCTTTACCGAATTCGGCTCCTTTACCGTAGGCGAATCCGGTGCTACCTTCTATTCCATCATGGGCGAAAAGAAGCAGAACGACCGGGAAAAATGGTACATGATCGACTCCTCTTTCATGACCACCCTCCCCGACGCTTGGGCCATCAACAAACGTTTCGTGATGTTGTCCATCAACCGTTGGGAATCCAATTACGAACGCGTCCTACTCGGAGGCCTTACCTGCGATTCCGACGATTACTACAATTCCGAACAACACTCCAACGCCATTTTCCTTCCCAAACTAGACAAAG
>JBIIBX010000221.1:0-12850 GCA_044239185.1 Schleiferiaceae bacterium
TCCCTCCCACTTGGCCGTGCGCAGGGCGTCCTGAATCTTCTGGACGTGGTCCAACGAAACGCTGAAATGGCTTTGGTGGCGGGAAACGTCCACTCCAAGGATGTCGTACTTGCCCAAACCGGCGGTATCGCGCAACCAGTCTTTCAACAGGAACCAAGAGAAACCAGCCTCTTGGCCCAGGTTCAAACGGAAGCGTTGCTCCTTTTTGGGGCCTGCAGGGCGGCCATTATCCACGCCTCCTTCGCGCAATGGGCGTTGGTCGCGGGATTGACGGGCATTCAAATCAATGGTATTCGCTGCCTGGCCGTAGTGGCGGAACAAACCTTCAAACTCTTGGGCCAAGAACTGCGTGATCAAGGCATTGCGGTCCAAACCGTCGAACAAAGGCAGCAACTCGTCCAAAAAGGGCGTCACAGCATCCGTCTCCGCAGAGGCCGAAACACGGGTGGCAAAGTCCATCAACTGGGCCTTGCATACCTCGTTGGCACTTGGGAAGGGCTCGCGCTCAATGGGACGACCAATGATTTTTTGGATAATCGGAAGCGCACGTGCCTCGGATGGAGTGGCCAAAATCCAGCTAACTCCACTCTTGCCCGCGCGGCCGGTGCGGCCGGAACGGTGCGTGTAGTTCTCGACGTCGTTCGGCAGGCGGTGGTGGATAACGTGAGTCAGGTCGTCCACGTCAATTCCGCGGGCGGCAACGTCGGTACAAACCAACACCCGAATGTGTCGGTTCCGGAAGGCATGCATCACCAAATCCCGCTGCTGCTGGGACAAATCTCCGTGCAAGGCAGCGGCGGTGTATCCGTCGGCCAGCAATTTCTCGGCAATTTCTTGGGTATCCAACTTGGTGTTGCAGAAGACCATGCCGTACATGCTTGGCGCAGAGTCCAACAGACGGCGCAGTCCCAAGTACTTGTTCTCGCGAGGAACGATGTAAGCGCTGTGCTCAATTTGCGAAGTGGCTTGGTTCCGCTTGCCCACTTGAACCCGGACGGGGGCGTCCATGAATTCTTCGGAAATACGCGAAACGGCGTCGGGCATAGTGGCAGAGAACAACCAAACATGCACCTCGGGCGGAGTCAAAGACAACACCTCGCGGATATCGTCCACAAAACCCATATTGAGCATCTCGTCGGCCTCGTCCAACACCACGTGGGTCAGTTCGTTGAGGTGCAACACGCCGCGGCGTTGCAGGTCCATCAAGCGACCGGGAGTGGCCACCACAATGTCTACGCCCTGCTTGAGCGCTTTGATCTGGGTAGAAATGTTGGATCCGCCGTATACCGCCAGCAAACGCATGGCAGGCAAGTGGGCGGCGTACTTTTCCAATTCAATGGAAATCTGGACGCACAGCTCCCGCGTGGGAGACAAAATCAAGGCCTTGGGCCGTCCAGTGGGACGACCAAAATATTCCAACAAAGGAAGTCCGAAGGCGGCGGTCTTTCCGGTTCCGGTTTGCGCCAAGGCGACCAAGTCGACCATGCCTTGAACCGGCAACAGTTGTTCCATCACCCGGGATTGAACCTCCGTGGGCGACGTAAATCCCAAGTCGGTAACCGCTTGGAGGAGCTCAGGCCGAAGCCCAAGCGAATCAAATTGTAGCATACTTTTTTTTGCTCGGCTGTCCAAAAAACCCGTTGGCGGGTCTTTTGCCAATTTCCCCGTGCGCATGTGCGCTCTGGCCGACCACCCTCCACGAACCCTCTATTAGGCCGTATTAATAAGGGTGCAAAGGTACTAAAAAAAGCGCACACTCCTGTAAGCCGGATTCTGTACCCCCGAAAGGGCCCTTGCCATTGATCTAGGTCCGCCGTCGCCAACGGACTCCATCTGCCTACCCTCCAGCTTGGACGAGCCGCCCTTTCAGCGCTGCACGCAGCACCGGCGCTGGTTTACATGGCATTTCAACCCGCTAGGTTTACCAAGCAGCGGACATTGCTGCCCGCCCTGGTGGGCTCTTACCCCACCTTTTCACCCTTACCGACGCGAACGCCGGCGGTATCCCTTTCTGCGGCACTGGCTGTGAACTTTTCCTTCCGAAAAAGCCCCCTTCCGGTTAGGAAGAGCGGTGCCCTGTGTTGTCCGGACTTTCCTCTCCCCATTGCTGGGCAGCGGCAAGGCGGAGTGTGCGCCGGTGCAAAGGTCGGAAATCCCCGGGGACATGGCGCATACCAAGGGCATTTGTTTTCATGCCCGGCTTCTCTCCCGAGGGCAACCCAAAATCCTGCCCATAAAAAAGGGCCGCCCCTTGCGGGACGGCCCTGAAACCAACACCCGAAGGTGCCGATGGTTTATTGCAAAACCAAACGGAGCTGGCGCTGACCGGCTTCAGAAGCAACACGAACCGTGTACACTCCCTTCGCCAGATGACGCAAGTCCATGGCGAACTCGTTGCGACCAGCAACCGCTTCAACGGCGCGGTTAGCAACTACTTGGCCCACAGCATTGATGATTTCCAAGTTGCCCTGGAACGCTTCGTTGCCTTCCAATACAATGGCTACTTGGCCGTTGGATGGGTTCGGGAAAGCGTACAGGGTCTGGCCCAGTGCATTCTCGTCCATACCGATGGTGCTGTTCACCGTAAAGTTGGCAGAGTCAACCGTCAAACAGGTGCTGTCCAACACCACCAGGATAACGGACTTGGGTCCGCCAGGAGCTGGGAAGGTGTGGGTAGCTGTCATGCCCGTAGCCACAATACCGCCTTGGAAGTACCAAGCGTAGGTGTCGCCGTTGGAACCTGCAGCCGTGAAGTTGAAGGTACCTGGGGTGGTTTGGGTGGAGCTGTAAACCGCGTTGGCTACGTCCGGATTGTTCACAAACGATACCGGCTTGCGGATCTGAGAACAAGCAGCAGAGGTCACGTTGAATTGCATATTTGGGCGGTTCGATTGAGCCGATCCATTGGTGATGTTACCAGGGGTACAACCATCGGAGGTACTCAAGTCGGCAAAACCATCCCAAGCAGAGGCAAAGGTTGTAACATGGTAGTTCACCGAAGAGTTGGAGGTGTAACTGGCATTGTCAAAGCACACTTCAACCACAACGTTGTCGGAACCGTTCCACAAGAAAGGTGTGCTGAACGTGTGAACGTTCAAACCAGCCGTTGCCGCGTAGGCCGCATTGGTGTACACCGTGGTGAAGCCGGTGTTGGCTACATAACCACCTGACATAGCCGTTAAGCTAGTTCCTCCCATTTTGATGGTGAAGTTGCCCAATGTCTGAGCCGCAGCAGTGACCACATCAAAAGCAACCGAGTTGATATTGCCTGCGTTGGCACCGGCAGCAGCCATTTCAGATGCCAATACCAAGTACTGTACGCGACCGTCCATGTAGAAGGTCTTGTACGGAGTGATCAAGGTACCGGATGAAGCCGTCGTTCCGTTTCCAACCTGCGCATTGGACTGCATACTGTCAAACTGAACGTAGTAGGTGTTCTGCGAAGTAGAGACCTTGGCAGGGTTGCCCATGGCTACTTGGGTACCACCGGTTGCTGCCGTGTACCATGCGTAGGCGGTACCGGGGTAGCTGATGGCAGACAAGAAAATGGAGTCTTGGTTCCCACAAACCGTGTCTGGGAAAGCATTTACCAAAGGCTCAAACGGAATGAAATTCACGTTGAACTTCTTCACCGTGTCGTTGTTGGCACGGCCGTCGTTGGCCAACGAGGCGTAACCCACGAAGTTGAATACTCCACCGGTGTAGGTGTTGAACGTACCCACCGTAATGGTATCCACTCCCAACGAGGGGATGTTAACCGAGGCCGTTGTATTCACAACTTGAGGAGCACCTCCTGAAGTCTTCTGGGCACGGATCAGCACGGGCAAGGACGTGATGGTATTCAAACCGAGGTTCTCCACCACCAAGGCAACAGAAGTAGTTGCACTTCCGCAACCGCCGTTGGCTCCCAAAATGGCAACCACTTTGGCATCGTCGGTGATAGGCGTGAATTCGTCGGCACCCATGTCTGGAGCGGTTGCACCGGCAGCAGGACGAACCTGACCGTCGATGTCCGTAGCGATGCCCAATCCGTTTGCTCCCAAGTTGTTCGGGAATGCACCCAGAATGTGCAGGTCATCCGATGCCGTAAACAACACGTTGCCCACAACCGAGTTGGTGTTCAACGAGGCCGCAGCTGTCTGCCAAGCCGCCAAAGTAGCTTGGTTGGTACCGTAGTAAGCTAGGTTAGCTCCTGTGGCAAAGTAGGCGTTGTGGTCCAACGTTACGTTGTTTGCAGCAGGATAGGCAGCACCTTGGTAGAAAGCGTTGGTCGTACCTACGAAGATGTTGTTCTTGATGTTCAACTCGCGAAGGTCTTGACCCGCCGTGGTTGCTGCCGTTGAATAGTACCCGTACCCTCCGCGGAAGGTGTTGTGGTAGATATTCATGTAGCGCGGGCTGTAGAAGTACGACGCGTAGGTAGAACCCGTTGCCATGTTGTTGGCAATGGTGTTGTTGGTGGAAGGAGCCACCGTGACTTGGTAGTTCGGGTAGTACACGTACAAACCGTAATTGTTGGAAATCATGTTGTTTCCAATAATGTCCATGTTGCGTGTGTAGAAAGTGTACACCCCATAGTTAAAGGTGTTACGCAGCCCTTTAACGGTATTGCCTTTGACCAACACATTCGCCATGTAGAACAACCGCATGCCGTAGTAGTACTGCTTCAACAACTGGTTGTTCTCGATAACAAAGTTGTTGTCGAAGTCGGTCAAGGAATTTCCTGATAGGGCAATGCCGAAGTAGCCTCCTTTGATGACGTTGTTGCGCAGGTAGACAAAGTCCACATTTGCTCCGGTGGCGGTGGGCGATGTGAGTGTACCGGTGGATGCAATGGCTGCCGTAATACCGGTGCTCGTGGTGTCGCCCAACAAACGTGAGTTTTCAATCACAATGGAGTCCGAATTGCCGCGCAAACGAACCACATACGTACCGGCCGCATTGTTCAACGTCAGGTTGTTGAAACGAACGTGCTTGGTGCCGTTCATGTCAACCGCCGTGGAAGAACCAAGGGGGGCATTGATGCTCGTAGCTGCGGCACTGGCGCTGGTGAAAATCACGGGGCGCAAGGCGCTGGCTCCTTTGATGGTTCCAAGTACCACTTCTTTGGTGTGGGTACCGGCTGCCAACGTAAAGGTGGTGGCCGCACTGATGCCGCACGCGTTAAGGTAGTTTACGGCAGAGTCCAACGAAGCAAAGTTGGTTCCGGCTGCAGGAAGTGCAGGGTTCACGGTGTACGCACCGGCCAAAACCGAAGAACAAGCGGTCTTCACCGTCAAAGGACCTACGACGTTGGAGAAGCTGGTTCCGCAGGAGTCTTGTACGTAGAAGTCGTACAAGGTATTGGGAGCCAAACCGGTCACGGTGTAAGGGCTGTTGATTTGACCGATTACGTTGCCAACCGCACCCGTTCCGGACAAGAATCCGGCAGGGCCCCAAATGATTTTGGACTTTAAAGGCGTGGTTCCTGTTACGGTAGCCCAAGCCAGGGATACAGACGATGAGGTTTGTGCCGTGGTGCTCAGAACGGGATCTGGGCAGGCAGGAACCGCCTTCACTTCGAAATCGTCCAAGAACATGTCTGGACCAAATCCGGAGTTGCCGCGCAATTCAAAGATAGCGTCGCTTCCTACATACGATGCTGGCAAGTAAATCAGTTCGCTTTGGAAAGTACCTGGGGTGGTGGTGCCACCGCCTGGGGTGTTGAACGCAGAGCCACTTCTGTTAAACAAGGTATCCCATGCCGTGCTTCCCGCTTTGCGAGCGCGCAACACAAACCCGTCTTGCGGGTAAGAGGTGTTGAATTGGTGGGCCCACTTGAAGCCTACGGTAGCCGCAGTAGAGATGGTGATCGGATGGGTCAGGTAGATACCGGTATTACCAGAAGTCCATGACCAGAAATTGGCCCGGATGCATGGATTGCCTACCGTATAATGCAACCAGTTCTGAGAACCGGCCTGCGTCCAACAAGGAACAGGGAACGTGGTGAAGTCTTCCAAGTACGGCATGGTAGCACTTGCACAAGGCGTGGTGAACTGGGCAAATACCCACATGCTCTGGCCAATCGCCGATCCGCAATCGCTGCGCACGTACACGCGGTAGCACGTGTTGGGCTGCAAGCTGCTCAAAACGATGTTGCCGTTGCTGTTCAATGTGCCCAAAGAACCGGTTCCTTGGGTAAATCCGCAAGGACCAAACTCGTACTGGTAGTTGGTCGTGGTATTGGGGGAAGTAACACCGATGGTGGCAGTAGCTCCTGCAACAGAAATAACTGTCAATGTAGGAGGCGTGCAACCGGCAGGCGTGAATTCGTAAGCGCCCATGTCAGGAGTGGCGGTACGCGCAATACCCATAATGTCGGTAGGAACAACCGCCAACGTGTTGGCACCGTTGTTGTTCACCGAACCCGACTGGGGCATCAAATTACCGATGCTGGCATCCACAAACAAAGGAGTTGCGGTGGTAGACGCCAAGTCGGGCGTGCCGGTTACGGCTTGCCAATCGGCAAGTGAAGCCTTGGCACTGCCCAAGAAACCAATGTTCAAGCTTGTTCCACCGGCTCCGGTGAAATCAAATGCGTTGTTGTTGGAATTGGGGACAGCGGTACTGGTTGCGTAGTACAACATGTACTTGGTGCCCGTATTGGCATTTCCGATGTGGAAAACGTTGTTGCGAACCTGCAAGCCGTTGTGGGCACCGCTCAAGTACATGCCGTAAGTCAACGAGGTGCCTGTGGCCAAATCGTTGTCCAACGCGATGGAGTTGTTGAAGAACTGAGCCGAGTCCAAACCAAACGAATACAGACCTGATTGAAGACCTGCATTGTTGTTGATGTTGTAGATGGCGTTGTTGCAAATCACCATAGGCTGGTTGGTACGACCCGAAACACCGCTCATGTAAAACGGATAGGACGACGCAGACGTTGCTGGGAAATTGCCTTCTGGGCTGTAGATGCGGTTGCCGTCAACGCGGGTACCTACCTGGCGGCCTGCGAAGTACATTCCATAAAACGTTGAAACCGGACCGGTACGTGTGGCGCGCGTGATCCGGTTGTTTTTCATGATCAAACCGTTCTGGCCCAGAGCATAGGTACCGTACAAGGCAAAATCACGGATGGTTGAATTCTTTACCACGTTGTTGGTTGGCAGGTTTGCCAAGGTTCCATTAGAACCGCCTAAGGTTAAACCGTAGTAACCTCCAATGATGGTGCAGGAATCAATAGTCAAATTGCTCGCCGCTAAACCGGTTCCGGTTGCAGATGTGGCTGTATTCGAACAGACAAAAGCGGCGTAGTTACCAAACGTATTAACTGAATCCGTAACCTGTATGGTGCAGTTTTTAAATGTATTGAAATTCGCACCGTTCATCAATTGAACGCCAAATGCGAAAGTGCCGGTTGTTTGACCGATGCCACGAACGTTCAAATTCCTGAACGTAATGTAGTCTGTACCATTCAATTTAATAACAGCGCGTTCGCCGGTAACGTTTGATTTAAACTGCAACGTATTGCCGTTGCCGTTAACCGTAATCGTGTTGGTGGAAGACAAACCGGGGATATCGCCCAGAATCAATTGCTCGGTGTAAGGACCGGTAAAGGGCATTACATTGAAAACCACAGGGCCTGCTACTCCGCAAGAAGCAGCAGCAAATGCCGCGGTCAAGTTGGGATACGTACCCAATGGACCCACGGTGTAGGTTCCGGCTGCCAAGTTGGGCAGGGTCGTTACCTGGATGGGAGACGATGCAGTGGACAAAGAAGCCGCCGTACATGTAACGTTGCAGCGGTAGTATTTGTCCGACGTTTGGCTAACGGTAGCAAACGTGCTCGTGGCACCTGCTACAGCGGTCCAGGGACCGGTCAGTGAACTGGCGCTTTCCCATTGGTAGGTCAAGCCGCTGGCCAAGGTTTGGCCGGCAAGCGTCAAGTTGAAGTTTTGGTTGGGGCAAACCGAAGTCAAGGAAGCAGATGCAACGCCGCCTGTAGGGCTGCCGGAACATGCTGTAGCCGGAACTACGGCCAACTGCATGTTGGGGCGTCCGGATTGAGCCGTTACCGAAAAGCTAGAAATTGCTCCGTCGGTACAACCGCTGCTCGTTGAAAGGTCGGTAAAGCCATCGGTGGACGATGCAAACGTCGTTGTTCCGTAGAAAACCGTCGAGTTCAAGGTGTACGCAGCGTTGTCAAAACACACCTCAATCACCACATTGTCCGTACCGTTCCAAACGAAAGGTGTCGTAAACGTGTGGGTATTCCAGCCGGTTGAGGCCGTATAGGTCGAAGGCCCGTATACGGTTGTGTACGTGGCGTTAGGCAAATACGACGCGGTCATTGCCGTAGCCGTTGTTCCCCCCATCTTGATGGTGAAACTTCCCATGGATGCGGGATCGGCGGTGGCCACGTTGAAACCGACGGACGTAAAGGTACCCGGAGGGATGCCCAGTGCGGACAATTCCGAGGCCAATACCAAATACTGCACGCGGCCGTCCATCCAGTACGTCTTGTACGGAGTAAAATTGGCCCCGGTGGTGGTGTTGGTGGAGGATCCCGTTCCCAACGTGTAGGTTTGCGAATACGCCGCAAACGACAGCACGAAGGCAACCAGAAAACTCAGTGCTTTGTGTAAAAGCTGCTTCATGATTGAGGTTTTAAATGGTACAATTACACGCTTCCCCACGAAATGGGAGGCTCAAGGTAGCCCTTTTCTATTTAAATATTTGCAAATTGTTCACGCATCCTGTGGTATTGTTGATAACTTTTAGCAAACGCGGTGTTTCATTGAGCCAAATAAAAAAGGGGGCGCTTCTTGCGAAGCGCCCCCTGTCCTTTTGTTTCGGCTCACGCCGAATTTAGGCTACTTACTGCAGTACCAACCGTACGCTCTCCGATCCCTCGTTGGTTACCAAGCGGACCTGGTAAACGCCTTTGGCAAGATGGCGGAGCATCAAACGTTCGGTGTGCAATCCCGAATCCTTGGAGACTGAAACGGTTTCAACCACCTGGCCCAATCCGTTGACCACTTCCAATTGACCGTCCAGAGCAGAACCGGTCATTTGAATAGAAACCAAACCGTCGGATGGGTTCGGATAGGCGCGCATGGTTTGTACCACTTGTTCTTCCATCCCGATGGTCGAATTAACAACCACAAAGGCGGAGTCCGTAGTGCCACATACTGTGTCTACGACCACCAAGGATACCGTGAAGGCACCGCCGGCGGTGTAGGTGGTAGTGGCCGTAGCACCGGTAGCGGTAATGCCGTTCCCGAAGGTCCAGGTATACACATCGCCGTTGCTGTTGGCTGAAGCAAACGAGAATTGACCGGGCGATGTTTCCGTTGCAGCACTGATATTCGCCACGGCCGTGTCTGTAGAAACCACGAAGGAAACAGGCTTGCGAATGGGCGAGCATGCGCTGCTCGTAACCTCAAACTTCATGTTGGGACGTTCAGCTCGACCCAATTGGTTGACTACCACCCCAGGTGTACAACCGGAATTCGCTCCAGCATCGATGTAACCGTCCGTTGCGCTGTTGAACGAAGTCGTATGGAAATAGACTGAAGTGTTGGACGTGTACGACGTATTGTTGAAGCACACTTCCACAACCACGTTGTCCGAACCGTTCCATTGGAACGGAGTGGTAAAGGCATGGGCGTTCCAACCGGCTACCGTAGCGTACGATGGATTGCTGTACACTGTGGTAAATGCCGTGTTGGGCAAGAACTGCGCGGTCATAGCCGAAACCGACGTCCCTCCCATTTTGATGGTAAAGTCCGTCAGGGTCTGGGCTACAGGAACGGCCACTTCAAAAGACATGGAATTGATGTTACCTGCACTTGCGCCCAATGCGGCCAATTCGGATGCCAGTACCAAATACTGCACCCGACCGTCGTGGTAGAAGGTCTTGTAAGGAGTAACGTAAGACGATGTTGATACGGACGTACCTTGACCCACTTGGACGTTGTTCAGCGAAGACTCAAAGCCCACCCAGTAAGTGGTTTGGCCGGAAGTGGGCACGGTGTAGGTGGGGCCTTGCGCAACAGAAGTACCTCCCGTTGCAGCCGTAAACCAACCGTAGTTGGTACCGGTGTAAGGCACAGCAGCCAAGGTAACCTGAGCCACCGAAGGACACAAATCGATGGAGTCTTGCACCACAATCGGCTCTACGGGGTAGAAGTTGCTGTTCAATTTAACCACCGTGTCGTTGTTGGCACGACCGTCGTTGGCCAAGCTGGTGTACGCCTTGAAGTTCTTAACACCACCTAAGTAGGTGTTGAACGGACCAACGGCAATGGTTTGGACCCCAAGGGGAGCAATGGCGCCGGAGAAGTTTACCGTTACCGGTGTTTGCACCCCGTTGTTGTCTTCCATGATCACCGTTACAGGCATGGAGGTAATGGGATTAAGACCCATGTTCTCTACCACCACCTGGGCAGTGGTTGCTGAGTCGCCACAGCCTCCTCCTACTCCATTCAGCGCAACAACCTTGGCGTCGTTGGCAATTGGCGTGAATTCGTCCGCACCCATGTCTGGATTGGTCGATCCGTTGGCGGGACGTTGGTCGCCGTCGATATCGACGGTTACTCCCAAACCGGGTTGACCCAAGTCGTTCGGGAAAGCACCAACAATGTGGAAGTCAGATGCGGAAGTATACAAAACGGTACCCGCTGCGGAATTGGCATTCAACGCTGGGAAAGCAGTTTGCCAAGCCGCCAAGGTTGCACGTGCGGCACCGTAGTAGGCCAAACCAGAAGTTCCGGCTTGGTACGCATTGTAATCCAAGGTGCAATTTTGAGCAGCTGTGAACGCAGTAACAATGTAAATGGGATAGGTATTGCCCGTGAAGATGTTGTTCTTCAAGTTCAAGTTGCGAATTTCTTGCCCCACCGTAGCGATGCCAGACAAATAGTACCCGTAGGTTCCACCAACACAGGTATTGTGGTAGAAATTGTAATCCCGCAAGCTGTAGGCGTAAAATCCATACGTACTGCCACGAAGCATGTTGTTGGTGATCTGGTTGGCGGGAATAGCCCCGGTGATTTGGTAGTTGGGGTAGTACATGTACAAACCGTACCCACCTGCATTCATGAAGTTGCCAACGATGTCAACGTTCCGGGTGTAGTACACGTACATACCGTAGGAGGACGCAATGCGCGACTGATCAAAACGGTTGTTTTTCACCACCATGTCTTCCAAGGCGTACAAACGCATTCCGTAGAAGTACTGCTTCAACAGCGTATTGCCTTCAATCAGGAAGCCTTTGTCAAAGGATGTGGTAGAGATACCGCTCAAGGCGATACCGTAGTAGCCACCCTTGATGATGTTGTTCTTGATGGTAATGTAGTCTACTTCCGAGCCCAAGGTGGTGGGGGAAGTCAAAGATGCCGAAGAGAACACAGCCGCGGAAACGGCGGTGCCGGTAGTGTCTGAAATAATCAGGTTGCCCTCCACCACATTGGAGTCCGAATTGTTGATGAAGCGGATTACCCCACCCAAAGTGTTGATCAGGCGCATGTTCTTAAAGGCAATGTTCTTGGCATTGTCCAGGGTAAAGACCGCACCCGAACCCAAGGGGGCCGTAACGGTCACCAGCGAAGGCGAACCTCCGTTGAAGGTTACCGTTCTAAGAGGGGTAGATCCTGGGAAGTCCGTCAACGTGAACTCTCCGGTGTAAGAACCTGCTGCGATGTTGAAGGTAACAGGTGCGCTAATTCCACAGCTGGTCAACGACTGGACGGCATTGGAAAGAGTGGTAAAGTTGGACGTACCTGAACCGGTGGCGTTTACCGTATAGGTTCCTGCGAGGGTAGACAAACAAGGAGTTTTCACGTTCAACGGACCTACCCATGCACTGAAGCTGGTCGCGCCGCAGGAATCCCGGACGTAAATGTCGTAGGAGGTGTTCGGTGTTAGACCGTTTAAGGTAAAGTTGGAACCCGTGAAATTGACGTAGGTACCCCCTGTGCCACCTGTAGAATTCAAGAATCCAGCTGGGCCCCAGTAATATTTAGCAAACGTTGAGCCGGTTCCCACCGAATACGACTTGGACACCGTGATGGATGTGGGAGTGGCTGTATGGGCCAACGAAGGATCTGGACATGTGGGGGTCACGTTGGTGATTTCCACGTCGTCCACAAACAAATCGTAGTTGGTGGCACCCTGAGAAGCGCTGTTGACGGTGCTTTCGATGTAGAATGCCAACTTCACCAAACCTGTGTAGCCAGCGAGCGGGACAAAATAGGTGGAACCGGTGTTCGAAATACCCGAATTCTTGTGCCATTTGGCAATGGCGTTGCTTCGGTTCCAGGTTTGCCCGTTGTTGGTGGAGATGACAACCATAACCGAGTCGTCGTTGCCCATAACAGCGGTACCTGCGGCATTGGCAGCGGTAAGCGCCATGTTGAACTTCAAGAAAAAGCTGTGTGGCCCTGTACCCAAGTCAATAGACGGGGTAATGGTATACCCAAACGTGTTGTTGGAGGTGTTTGGAACCTGGTTGCGCACGGCTCCTGCCGTTCCCGAGTTCAACCAACCGTCTTCCATCCACGCGGAGGTAGTAGTCACTACAACGGTTGGATTGGCCAACAACCCGTTAAGTTCTGACCAGCCCATGGGCTTGGGAACTTGGACTGTAGGATCGTACCCCGATGCGAAGTTTTCCGCCCATACCGGAGCAATAGCTGTGAGTATAGTAACCGGTCCGTTCCACATGGAAGGAGGCAGGCTTTGGGAAACACAAGTTCCCCGAACATACAGGTGGTACTGGGTATAGGGAGTCAAGCCGGTAATGGCGGCCGAGTTGGTTGCCGTATTGAGAACTGTACCCGTACCCGGAGTGAAACCAACGGGTCCCCAC
>JBIIBX010000027.1:0-12801 GCA_044239185.1 Schleiferiaceae bacterium
GATGGAGTCTAACCGAACAAGCCCCCTTCAACAACGTGGGCCGCACAGCCATTGAGGCCCTGGCCGCAGCACTGGGAGGCACCCAAAGCCTGCACACCAACGCGCTGGACGAAGCCATTGCCCTCCCCACAGACTTTTCCGCCCGGATTGCCCGCAACACCCAGTTGTTCCTGCAGCAAACCACCGGAATTTGCCAGGTGGTAGACCCCCTGGGCGGTTCCGACCGCCTGGAATCCCTCACCGCCGCACTGATCGACGAAGCCTGGGAAACGCTTTGCAAGGTAGAAGCGCAAGGAGGCATGACCCTCGCCATCGAGGCCGGCTGGCCCAAGCTGCGAATTGAGGAGGCAGCCGCCCGCAAACAAGCCCGATTGGATGCAGCTCAAGATATTTTGGTGGGGGTGAATGCCTTTCAAGGAACCGAGCCCGACGCCCCGCTGGACATCTTGGAGGTGGACCAAACCGCGGTTCGCACGGCCCAATTGGCGCGCCTCCACCACGTGAAAAGCACCCGAGACGCCCAGCGGGTGTCTGGCGCCCTGGAGGCCCTGGAGCGCGGAGCCCGTTCGGACGAAAATTTACTAGCTTTGGCCGTAGAGGCCGCTCGGGCACGGGCGACCTTGGGCGAAATCAGCGACGCCTTGGAACGGGTCTTTGGCCGGTACCAGGCGCGCATTCAAACTGTTAGCGGCGTGTACAAAACAGCTTATCCCTCCGGCGGACCGTTGGAACGCGTTGCCCAAAAAGCAGCTGCATTCGCCGCGCATACGGGTCGTCGACCGCGCCTGTTGGTAGCCAAATTGGGCCAAGACGGACACGACCGCGGCGCCAAAGTGGTCGCCACCGGATTTGCCGACGCCGGCTTCGATGTGGACATGGGACCCCTCTTTCAAACCCCCGAAGAAGCCGCCCAACAAGCCGTAGAGAACGACGTTCACCTGGTGGGGGTGTCTTCCTTGGCCGCTGGTCATAAAACCCTGGTCCCCGCGCTGATTCAGGCGCTGAAAGCCCTTGGACGTCCCGACATTCGGGTGGTAGTAGGCGGCGTCATTCCGCAGCAGGACTACGGATTTTTGTTCGACGCCGGCGCGACTGCCGTATTTGGCCCCGGCACCCCTATTCCCCAGGCTGCCGAGGAGATTTTGGACGTCATGCTGCAGCCCTACACCTCCGCCTAAATCCTCTAAAACGGCCATGGCCCTTAACCCCAACCTTCCAAAAACCGCCAACTCCGGGATTCCTTCCCCCGGCGGGCCGGACTGGATGGACTTTGTGGTTCTCTTAAAATCGGGGGACCGGGCGGCCTTGGGAAGGGCCCTGACCCTGGTAGAGTCGAACTTGGAAACCGACCGCCCAAAAGCAGCTGCCCTGCTGGACGTCCTTTCAAGCGCTACGCACACGGCCTTTCGCATCGGCATCAGTGGAATTCCAGGCGTCGGAAAAAGCACCTGGATCGAAACCTACGGAATGCGCCTGTTGGAACAGCACCCCGACGCCCGACTGGCCGTTTTGGCGGTGGACCCTTCCAGCTCCGTGCGCGGCGGATCCTTGCTGGGAGACAAAACCCGCATGGAAAAGCTGTCCGTGCATCCGCGGGCGTTTGTGCGTCCTTCTCCGGCAGGAACCTCCCTCGGAGGCGTCACCTGGGGCACCCGCGACGCCATTGCCCTCTGCGAACGGCTGGGATACACCCACGTACTGGTGGAAACCGTGGGCGTGGGCCAATCGGAAACCGCCGTACACGACTTGGTAGACTGCCTGGTGCTCTTGCTCATGCCCGCTTCTGGGGACGGTCTGCAAGGAATTAAAAAAGGGATCATGGAGCTGGCCGACGTTATCGCCGTTCAAAAAGCCGACGGTGCGCTGATGGAAGCCGCTCAACAAGCCGCCTCCGACGCCCGAGCCGCTCTCCGATTTACCGCCGTAGAAGAAAATACCTGGACGGTGCCCGTCTTGACTGTATCTGCCCTCACGGGCGACGGCATGGACGCCCTCGACGAAGCGCTTGACCGATTCCAACGGCACGCCCTGGCTTCTGGACGGTGGGACGACCGCCGCGTTATGCAACGAAAAAAGGCGTACTGGGAAGGCCTGCAGCGCGGGTTGTGGGACCTGTTCGAAAACCAACCCGGCATCCGGTCGGAATGGGATACACTGGCTCAACGTATTCTGGAGGGCGAAGTAGACCCGCGGGTGGCGGTAGAAAGGGCCTTGGAGATCCTGAGCAACAGGTCCTAAAGTCCTTTGTGGCTTTTACGGCAATTCTGCCATGCGGGAACTGCCAAAAAGAATCTTTAGAACTCCATGTACGCTTCGTTGCGCAAGAAATTCAAGGCGGCCGTCGTGGGAATGCGCTCCATTTCCAACGTCTGCTCCAAAATGCGTTTCGCCAAATCGACGCCCGGGGCTTGCGGGTCCAAGGTGCTCGCCGTTTGGTTGATGATGCTCACCAACGCGTTTTTGGCCGTCGTAATAATCTGCCAGGCGTCGGCAGAAACGTAAATCTGCTGGGACAGGTTGTATTCAAATTCTTGCCGAATGGCTTGGGTGAGCAGCGCGTGGTACTCCCGCACTGTGAGCGTAGCAGGCTGCACGCGCACCAAAAGCGAATTGGGGGCAATCCGCTCCAGCAACAACGTCAGGCGCTCGTAGGCCTGCATTCGAACCGGCAACGCCTGGTTCTGAGCAGCCCTGCGCAGCTCCCCTTTCCGCTTGCGCTCCTCGTTTTCCATGAAGGAGGTGAGCATCAAATACGCCAAAATCAACATCAAGACGGCCGGGAAAACACTCCGCACCACATCCAAGAATACTTCCATGCAGCGAATATCGGCAATAACTACATTTGTTGCATGGCAAAATTGTCGGAAAGAGTGGTTCGGATGGGACTTCCCATGACCATTGAAATGGCGAAAAAGAGCCGCGCTTTGGCGGCACAAGGACACCACGTGGTCAATCTCAGTTTGGGAGAGCCAGACTTCGACACCCCGGAATGGGTGAAAGATGCTGGAATTCAGGCGATTGAAGAAAATCGATCCCACTACACCCCCGTGCCCGGCATTCCGGAACTGCGCTCCGCGGTGGCTGAAAAATTGCGCCGGGAAAACCAACTGGACTACCTTCCGTCGCAAATTATTGTTAGCACCGGGGCCAAACAAAGCATTGCCAACGCCGTTTTGGCCTTGGTTAATCCGGGCGACGAGGTTATTGTGCCGGCGCCTTATTGGGTTTCCTACGTCGATTTGGTCGAATTTGCGGGGGGAATTGTTGTTGCTCCCGCTGCCGGATTGGCCACCGGATTCAAAATCACCGCTGATCAGCTCCGGGCTGCTTGTACCCCGCGGACCCGCTTGCTTATTTACTCCAGCCCCAACAACCCGTCGGGCGCAACCTACAGCCCGTCGGAACTGGAATCCCTGGCGGAGGTTTTGCGTGACTTCCCCGATATTTTTGTGATTTCGGACGAAATTTACGAGTACATCCGGTACGAGGAACCCTATGTAAGTTTGGCATCCCTGCCCGGCATGCTGCACCGCGTGGCCACTGTCAACGGACTATCCAAAGGATTTGCCATGACCGGTTGGCGTTTGGGGTACCTCGCCGGCCCGCAAGACGTGGTAGACGCTTGCGAGAAAATACAGAGCCAGTTCACCTCGGCTCCTACCAGCATTACCCAGTATGCAGCATTGGCGGCATTGGAGTCCGGGCAATCGTCGGTGCGGTACATGGTGGACGAGTTCACGAAGCGACGGTCTTTGTTTTTTGAGGCCATGTCCCAGATACCGGCCCTTCGGATGCACCTCCCCGAGGGAGCATTCTACCTGTTTGCCGACGCGTCCGCCTACCTGGCGCCCAATGGCTTTGCCTCTGCCACAGACCTGTGTTTGCATTTGCTGGACACCGCGAAGGTGTCGTCCGTTCCCGGGGAAGCCTTTGGATTGCCCGGGTACATTCGCTGGAGCTTTGCCGCATCCCAAGACGACCTCAAGGAGGCCGCCACCCGTATGATTCACTCGTTTGGAGCACTGAATCATGCCTAATAAAGGAAAGAATACCGCAGTAGATGCTGCCCGGGAATGGGTGAATCTGCGCATTTACGATAGCAAGAACCCGGTTATAAAAGGCATGCGGTACCTGTCTGTACCCATCAGCATTGCTGCCATTGCCGCCCTGGTGCTTTTTCACGGTTTTAAGTTGCCCCCCGCTGACCAGGCGTGGGTAGATCTGGTGCTAAAAGGGACCATCGGTTTTTACATTTTCAAATACCTCTTGGAGTTCTTTTATTCCTTCAGTCCAGCGGCGTACCTCCGAGAATCCAAGTGGGAAGGTGTCTTGATGCTCTACATGATCATCAACATCCTGAGCATTAACCTGTTTGGATTTGAAATCATGTCGGCCATAGGCGGAATCCTTGGATTCCAACAATTGGATCAATTCTTCATGGTGGTCGTGCAGGTGTACTTCCTGTTTTTTATTGCCTTGGAAATCGGGAAGGCCAGTTCGCTTTTGGCTCAACTGCGCATCAGCCCGCCCGGTATGCTCGTTATGAGTTTTATCGTACTTGGGGGATTGGGGACAGGGCTATTGCTACTTCCGGAAATGACCACCTCCGGCGAGGGGTTGTCCGTGCTTGATGCTTCCTTTACAACCATCAGTGCAATCTGTGTGACCGGGCTGAGTACGTTTGATGTGAGCTCGGTCCTAAGTTTCAAAGGGCAGTTTGTGCTTATGGTTTTGATCCAATTGGGAGGATTGAATTTTATCTCCTTTGCCTCTTTGCTCGCTCTTTTCTCGAGGAAGGGAATGGGACTTCGCTACCACAGCTTGCTGCAGGCGAGTTACAGCACGGAATCGTTGGAGTCGGGAATGGATTTGTTTAAGCAGGTGTACAAATTGACCCTCATGATCGAATTGATTTCTGCTGTCCTTTTGTATTTCTCCTGGGGGGCGCTTCCGTTTGAGAACACGGGAGATCGTGTTTTCTATTCCGTTTTCCACAGCATTTCCGCTTTCAACAATGCAGGTTTCGCCTTGTTCCCAACAGGTTTGATGGATCCCGGCGTAATAAATTCCTACGGACTTCATTTGGTTATTGCCTTTACCTTGATTTTTGGAGGACTTGGGTTTTCTCCCCTGCGAGAAGTGTTTGGTTACAAGCAAATTCGGGCACGCCGCCTGCATCCTTGGAAGCATATATCCGTGAACACCCGCATGGCCTTTGGTTCGGCTATCACCTTGCTGGTCTTAGGGACCTTTGTTTTTTGGGCTCTGGAGCTGCCGGGAACCTTGCGTGGATTGAACTTTTGGGAACAAGGAGTTGCTTCCTTTTTCCAGTCTGCTACTGCGCGAACTGCCGGTTTCAACACCCTGGACTTTGGCGCCATGGCCCTGCCCACGTTGCTTTTCTTTGTTTTTTTGATGTTCATTGGGGGCAATTCCGGTTCCACCGCCGGAGGCATCAAAACAAGCACCTTTGCGCTGGTTTTTTTGTCAGCATTGTCCACCATCCGGGGAGAGAACAAAGTCGAATTGATGAAAACGACGGTCCCTTTGGAATTGCTGCGGCGGGCCTTTTCGGTTTTTTTGTTTTCCATCAGTTTGATTTTCTTGAGTGTAGCCGCATTGAGCATGACCGATGCCCAGTTTGGATTGGCCCGTCTCCTTTTTGAAGAAGTGAGTGCCTTTTGCACCGTGGGCTTGAGCACCGGAATCACCTCTGCGCTCAGCCCTGCAGGAAAAATAATTTTGATGATTTCCATGTTTGTCGGACGGGTAGGCACGGTAACTTTGGCCTTTGCTTTGAGCAAGCCGCGCAAAGAGTCTGCTACCTACCGGTATCCGGACGCCCAAATTGAAGTTGGTTAACCCCATGTCCACCGTAAAACCCTACCACGCCGACGGTTCCAAAAAAGAACAAGTGGCAGACATGTTCAACGCGATTGCCGGAAAATACGACTTTCTCAACCGGGTTTTGTCTTTGGGGATTGACGTGGGCTGGCGCAAAAAAACCGTTCGCGCGGTGGCCAAGTACCAACCCAAGCGCATTTTGGATGTGGCCACGGGTACCGCGGACCTGGCCATGGCTCTTGCCAACGGATGCCCCACTGCCCAAGTAGACGGCGCCGACATCTCTGCAGGCATGCTGGAGGTGGGGCGTCAAAAAGTGGCCAAACGGCACTTGGAGGACCGCGTACAGCTCTACCTGGGCGACGGCGAGCAACTGCCCTTTGACGCCGAATCCTTTGATGCCGTCACCGTGGCCTTTGGTGTGCGCAATTTTGAAGATTTGGCTGCTGGCCTCGTAGACATGCGGCGGGTGCTGAAGCCCGGAGCACCGCTTGCCGTACTGGAGTTTTCGCAGCCCACCCAACAGCCTTTTAAGAGCCTCTATTTCTTTTACTTCAAGCACGTTTTGCCCCGCATCGGCAAATGGATCAGCCAAGATGCTTCGGCCTATACCTACCTTCCGGAGTCTGTGCAAGCCTTTCCGTACGGGGAAGCCTTTTTGAACGAGCTCCGTTCCGCGGGGTTCAGCAAAGTGAGTGCCCGTCCCCTGACTATGGGCATTGCCACCCTTTACCTGGCCGAAAAATAAACCATCCAACCGTGCGTTATCCTTCCATGAAAGCCCTGTTGGTTGCCCTCCTCTCCGGTCTGACAGCCCTCCCAGCTGCCGCGCAATCCCTGAACTTGCCCCGCTACGACAGCAAGCCGGTGCATTTTGGCTTTATTTTGGGCATCAACCAAATGGACTTCCGGGTACGGCATGCCACCCAGTTCCCGTCCTCCGTTTTCAACGTAGAAAGCGTATCACAGCCCGGATTTCTGGTGGGAATCGTGAGCAACTTTCGGTTGAACGACCACATGGACATCCGCCACGTGCCCACCTACTCGGCGGGCGAGCGGTTGTTGCGGTTTGACGCCCTGGACCCCACAACGGGACAGCGCCGCTGGATTGACAAAAAAATCGAGTCCAGCTTGGTGCTCTTGCCCTTGGAGTTGAAGTTAAAAACGGACCGCATTGGCAACCACCGCTGGTACGCCATTGGCTCGGTGAATTACTCCTTGGACCTGGCCAGCAAAGCCAAGGTGGTGGACGACCGGTTGTTCAAGTTGCAGCAGCAAGACTGGGGCTACGACATCGGTGTAGGAATCGATCTTTACTTTGAGTATTTCAAGTTTTCGCCGCAGCTCCGCTACCAATTTGGGCAAGGAGACTTGCGGGTGCAAGACGGCACCAATTACGTGGCCTCTCTCAACGGCCTGCAGAGCCGATGCACGTACATCGTCTTCACCTTTGAGTGAGGCATTCAAAGGATTTTACCGCCGAATTTCGTAAAGCGCTATGGCTGCGGCCGCAGCCACATTGAGCGATTCCGCGCCGGGCGCAATCCGCGGAATGGTGACTGTTCCAGTGCAGAGCGAACGCACGGTGCTAGAAATGCCTTGCCCCTCGTTTCCAAAGACCAAGACCGTGGAGTTTGACCGGGGCAGCTCTGCCAAAGGAGTGCCCGCCATGTCCGTGGCCCACACAGAGACGGAATCATCGGACCTCCACCCTGTCAACAGGTCTGTGAGGGGAAGTCGACCCACCGGAATCCGTGCCAAGGACCCCATGGACGCCTGCACCACTTTGGGCTGGTACGGGTCTGCCGCATCTTCGGAAAGCCAGACCGCGGTAGCGCCAAACCAATCAGCCAGACGCAGGATGGTTCCTACATTGCCGGGGTCGCGTACCCCATCCAACACCACGTGGATGCCGGACGGAACTGCAGGGATTTCAGGGACCTCCGGGTGCGGAAAGACGGCCAAAAAGGACGACGGTGTGTCCAAGGCCGACGCCTCTGCCATCGCCCGTTCGTCGGCCACGTAACACGCTGCCGTCGGCAACGCCCCCGTCCCAACCACGGCTTCCCAACCGGCTTCGGTTCCAGCAAGGACTGCGGGCAACCAACCCGCTTCCAAAAAGGAGCGCACGGCCTTCGGGCTCTCCACCAGCAATTGCCCGGCCGCCACACGGCCCTTGCGGGCGTGCAAGGCGCGAATTTCCTTCGCCACACGCTTGCTTAGGACCTGCAATTCCCGGTAATCTCGTTCCATGGCCGCAAGATACACCCTACCTTTGGGAAAAATTTCTTCCCCGCATGGCCCTAATTGCTCCCTCCCTCCTGTCCGCTGATTTTGGTAACCTGGAACGGGACGTCCGCCGGATGGACGCCAGCGCTGCAGCGTGGCACCACGTGGACATCATGGACGGAGTTTTTGTGCCCAACTTGTCGTTTGGATTGCCCGTAGTCAAGGCCATTAAAAAAGCGGCCACCAAACCCCTGGACGTGCATTTGATGATTGTGGACCCAGACCGGTACATCCACGCCTTTCGGGACGCCGGCGCCGATCACCTCACCGTTCATGTGGAGGCCTGCACCCATTTGCACCGCACCCTGCAAGCCATCCGCCAAGCCGGTATGCGCCCGGGAATTGCCGTTAACCCGCACACCCCCATTTCCGCGTTGGAAGCGATTGTTTCCGAAGCCGACCTCGTGTGTCTGATGAGCGTAAACCCCGGATTTGGCGGGCAAAAATTCATTGAACACACCTACGAAAAAGTACGTCAACTCCGCGCCCTGGCCGGTCCGGACCTCCTCATTGAAATCGATGGCGGGGTAACCCTGGAAAATGCCCCCCTGCTGCTCGCTGCCGGGGCCAACGTATTGGTGGCCGGAAACACGGTTTTTGGCGCCCCGGACCCCGAAGCCACAGTGGCCCAATTGGCCGCCATGGGATAACCATGTACCGCAGCGCCCTCTTACCGCTCTTGGTTGCCACGGGGGTTCTCGCAACCGCCTGTTCCCCTGTGCGTCGGTTGCTCCCCCAAGAAGAGTTGCTGACCCGTGTTTCGGTTGTGGTAGATGGAAAAACCACGACCGACGAATCCTACACCGAGGTGGTTCAGCAGTGGCCCAACCGCTCCTTGTTGGGCTGGAAGGCGTATTTGGCCCTGTACAACATCCCCGCTCGCCCATCGGAAAAACCCATGGCACGGTGGTTTCGTCGAATTGGCGAAGCGCCCGTTGTCTTGGACCGGGTGAAAAGCGAAAAAACGGTTCGGCAACTGGAACACGTCGCTGAAAATGCAGGCTACCTGCGCGCCCACGGCGAAGTGGGCTACACCCCCGGCAAAAAGAAACAACGCGTTGGAATTCAGTACACGTTAAACCGCGGCCCTCGCTTCGCCCTGGGAGAACGCCTTTTTACCTTTTATTCGCCCGCTTTGGAAGAAGCCAATCGGTTGCACCCGCTGGAGGCAGGTAGCCTCCTTCAAACCGGTGAACCGCTCCTTTCCTCCGTCCTAGACCTCGAACGTTCCCGCATTTCAGCGGCCTTGCGCGACGTCGGCTTTTTCTCCATGGGGCCCGAATTGGTCCGTATCCAAATTGACACCTTGCGCACTCCGGGGGTGGCCCATGTGGAAATCCTCTTGGAAGACCCGTACGTAAACACCCCCAACGGATTGGTCGTCACCCCCCACCGGGTGCGAACCTTGGGGAAGATTACGGTCTACCCGGATTACCGCTACACGGGAGGCCCCCAAGCCGGCAGGCCCTTGGACCCCACAGGAAGTGGCGTGCGGCAAATGCAAACCGACGGACGCCTGTTGTTCGCTCCGGAACGGCTGAACGAATGGGTCATTCCCCGTCCCAAAACGCCATTCCGCGCCTCCGACTTGGATGGAACGGCAAAGAAATTAAGTCAATTTCCCGTAGTGCAAAGTGCAGAATGGCGGTTTAGCGAAGCCCGGGGAGACACCCTCAACGCGGACTTGTTGGTTGTTCGCGCCCCGTCGGTTCGTTTCTTCTTCCGCACAGAGGGGACCACTACTTCCGGGCTCTACGGCTTGGGGGGCACCCTGGGATTGGGGCACAACAACGTGTGGGGCGGCGCAGAACGCTGGGAATTCCGATTGAACGGAGCCTTGTCTGCCCAAGCGGTCTCCGGCGACCAGCAAGCCTTGTTCAACACCGCTGAGTGGGGCGTAGAGTCGTCCCTCTTTTGGCCGCGCCTTTGGGGATGGCCTGCCGCGTGGCGTCCAGCCCATACCAGCATTGCCACCACGGAAGCCCGCGTCAACGCCAACCGGCAGCAGCGTCCCGAATTTGCCCGGCAAACGTTTGGAACCCGATTCCTGTTTGACTGGAGATCTTCCCCTCGGGCGGAACACACCCTCACCCTCTTGGATGTAGCCTACATCCATTTGCTCAATGCGGACCCCGCCTACGTCAATTCCTTGCTTTTCAAAACAGGTTTCCAAAACACGTTGATTGCAGCCAGCTCCTACCGGCTGCAGTGGTCCCCTCCCACCCAAAAAAACATCCAAAAATCCCTCACCTGGACGGTGGAGTCTGCGGGCAGTGGCCTGGACATTGCACGGCGCCTCTCCCCCGCTCCGTGGAACCAAGTAGACGGTTCTTACGTACTGGCAGACGTTCCCTATGCCCACTACCTGCGTACCGAATTGGACGCTCGGTTCAAGTGGCAACGTCGGGGCAATCGGCAGTGGGCCTTTCGTGGCTTGGTCGGACTGGCGTATACCCTGGCAAACACCCCCGGACTCCCGCCCTTTGAAAAGTCCTTTTTTGCCGGAGGCAGCAACGACTTGCGCGCGTGGCCCGCGTACCGACTGGGACCTGGCGCCTTCCCCGCTGCCGTATACGACACCCTGCGCTACGTATCTACAGGCCCCGTCAAACTCTTAGGCAGTGCCGAATACCGGTTCCAACTGGCCCCATCGCTTTACGGGGCGGTTTTTATGGACCTGGGGAATACCTGGCTGCTTCCGCGCAACCTCCAAACGTTTGTTGGGCTGCTGAGCGACCCCGACATTGCGCCGTTGGTGGTTTTATCGCCCAAAACGTTTTTGGCCCAAATGGCCGTAGGCACGGGAGTGGGCGTCCGCTACGACTTTTCCTTCTTTGTGGTCCGTGCCGACTGGGGGATTCGTTTGTGGGACCCGTCCGAACCGCTTGCAGACCGACTGGTCCTTACCGATTTTCGGTTGAAAAAAACCGCTCTCAACCTGGGCATTGGCTACCCGTTCTAACCAAAAATGGTACCTTTGCCTTTTCACATTCAAAGCAGTACATCCCATGGCCATTGAGCACATCCGCACCTTGCTAGGCGACCAAGCCGACTACCTCCTCAACCACACCAGCACGGCTATTCCCAAAGAAACCTTGCATTTGCCGGGTGCGGATTTCGTGGACCGTTCTTTTGGCCCCACCAACCGCAACAACCAAGTCCTGCGCAGCCTCCAAACGCTTTACGGGCACGGCAAACTGGGCGGAACCGGGTACCTGAGCATTTTGCCCGTGGACCAAGGCATTGAACACAGTGCCGGAGCCAGCTTTGCGCCCAACCCCATCTACTTCGACCCAGAGAACATTGTTCGCCTGGCCATTGAGGCGGACTGCAACGCCGTAGCCTCCACCTTCGGGGTGCTTGCCAGCGTTTCCCGCAAATACGCCCACAAAATTCCGTTCGTGGTGAAAATCAACCACAACGAATTCTTGTCCATGCCCAACCAGTACGACCAGACGATGTACGGTTCGGTGGAGGACGCTTGGAACATGGGCGCTGTGGCCGTTGGCGCCACCATCTACTTCGGTGCCGAAGAGTCCCGCCGCCAGATTTTGGAAGTGGCCGAGGCCTTCGAACGCGCCCGCGAACTGGGCATGGCCACCATTTTGTGGTGCTATACCCGCAACAACGGCTTCAAAGTAGACGGCGTGGACTACCACACCAGCGCAGACTTGAGCTCCCAGGCCATTCACTTGGGCGTCACCATCCAGGCAGACATCATCAAGCAAAAGTTGCCCACCAACAACGGCGGGTACCTGGCCACCAAGCACGGCAAAACCCACCCCAAGGTGTACTCCGAGCTGACCACGGACCACCCCATCGACCTGACCCGGTACCAAGTGGCCAACAGCTACATGGGCCGCCAAGGCGTGATCAATTCCGGAGGCGAATCCAAGGGAGCCAGCGACCTTTCCGAGGCCGTAGCCACCGCTGTAATCAACAAGCGCGCCGGAGGCCAAGGCTTGATTTTGGGACGCAAGGCCTTCCAACGCCCCTTCCACGAAGGCGTCGAACTGCTCCAAGAAATCCAAAACGTATACTTAGACCCTGCGGTCACCATCGCTTAAAACATTTCCTATGGGTTGGTTCAAACGCACCAAAGAAGGCATCACCACGCCTACCGAAGAAAAGAAAGACTCGCCCGACGGCCTGTGGCACATGTGCTCCAAATGCAAGGTGGTTGTCAATACCGACGACCACGCTGCTTCCCTTTGGACCTGTTCCAACTGCGGTCACCACGACGGCATTGACGCCGCGGAGTACTTCTCATTCCTTTTTGACAACGGGGACTTTACCGAATTGGACCCGCACATGGTTGCGGTGGACCCCTTGGGATTTGAAGACACCAAGAAGTACACGGACCGCCTGGTTGCCACCCGCAAAAAAACGGGATTACACGACGCCATCACCACCGGCCACGGCACGTTGAACGGCTTGCCGGTCACCATCGCTTGCATGAACTTCAAGTTCATTGGCGGTTCCATGGGATCGGTGGTAGGTGAGAAAATCGCCCGGGGCATTGACTACAGCCTGAAGCACCGCCAGCCCTTCATTATGATCAGCAAAAGCGGCGGCGCCCGGATGATGGAAGCGGCCTTCTCCCTTATGCAAATGGCCAAAACGTCGGCCAAGCTCACCCTGTTGGACAAGGAACGTATTCCCTACATC
>JBIIBX010000028.1:0-12659 GCA_044239185.1 Schleiferiaceae bacterium
TGCGGAAGAACAGCGGGCCGCCGGCGGTAGAAGGAGGAGAAAGCGGTTGGTTGTTGCTCTCAATAGAAAACGTTTGCACGGTGCGCCCCAACGCATCAAACGCCTCCAAAACCTGAGGCACGGGGCCTCTCCAGTACAAAACGGACGAACCGTCGTCGGCTCGGCCGCGCATCCACAAGTCCTTTGTGCTGGTCCATTCGGACACGCCAATTCCCAGGCGCTGAATGTCCAGTTCAACCATCACGGGCAGGTGGTCGGAAACGGTGTACAAGGCCGTGCGCACGTTGGCAGGCACGCTGTAATTGGTTCCTTCGTCAATCCCTTGGTTGAAGTGCATGCCGTCGTTGCCAAAAATCCGAAACGACCCCGGTACATACGCCACTTTGCCCAAGCCGTCTTTGACGGACGACGAAACCAGCCACTGGTCCAAGCGGTCGTCCAAACCGCCGCCGGAGAAGCATCCCCCGTTGGTGTTGGAATTCCGCGTGCTTTGGGTGTGGTAGGGAGCGTAACTGGGGTTGTTTGCCCAGGTGCCCAATTGCCCAATGGGGTCGTAGAACCGTTCGCTGACCACGCTGTGGTTGATCAGGTTTTGAAAAGCAGCCTCTTGGCTTTTGTAGATGTTGAAATCGCCCCCCAGGAGCACGTTGGAGTCGGACACCCGTTGGGTCAGGTGCTGCATCAACGCCGCGGTGGCGGTGGCCCGGTCGGCCAAGTCGGTGGCAGCAGAACCCGCTTTCAGGTGAGCGGCCACTACGGTAAAAAACACCGTATCCGGATTGACGGACAATAGCGAATCCTTGTAATAGAACTGAATTACGTCCAAAACCCGCACCAAGTCTACGTTGCTTACGGACTTGGAAACCATTCCTTCCCGTTTGATGCCCAGCTTGGTCTGGTCGTAATACACCCCGTTCACCAGGGTGGAAAAACCGTTGTTGGCGTAGGACGTGGAGGCCCAGCGGGTGGTGCCCCCGGTGTTCAATACGTCGGTCAAAATTTTCTCGTGGGCGGACGGGGTAGCGCCGCCAATCTCGTTGCACACCAAGAGGTCCGGTTGCGCGTAGGCAATGACCTCCCGCAGGGCGGCCTCTTTGGTGATTGGGTTGTTGTTGCTGGAGGTGCAGTAACTTGTGAAGTTCCTGTAATTCAGAATGTTGTAAGTCATTAGCTTCAGACGTGCGGGGGCCTGAGCTGCAACGGTGGACATCGCCACCAACATTCCAACGAGGAAGCTTGTTGGGGTTCGCATAGCCTGCAAAGTTACGGCGCAACGGAACAAGGTTTGGAAGATTATTTAATGGTTAAGTCGCACAATGGGCAGGTCGTAGGTGCCGAAGAATCCTATCTTTGAGTACCTAATTATTCGGTTCTACCGTTATGGCCCAACCCGCACGCATCCTTTTGGTAGACGACGAATCGTCCATTTTGGACTTTGTCTCCTACAACCTCGAACAAGAAGGGTTTAAGCTTCAAACGGCTTCCAACGGCCGCGAGGCTCTGGAGTTGGCCAAGAAATTTCGCCCCGACGTGGTGGTGCTGGACCTCATGATGCCGGAAATGGACGGAATGGAAACGTGCGAGGCGCTGCGCCAGTTGCCGGAAACCCGGAATGCCCTCATTGTATTCCTCACCGCACGGAACGAAGATTCCATTCAGGTGGCCGGACTGGACGCGGGCGCAGACGACTACATTGCCAAACCCATCAAGCCGAAGATTTTGGTGAGCCGTATTCATGCCTTGCTGCGCAGAAAAACGGGTCACTCCGGCAAAAGCCCGGTGGTCGTGGGCAATATGACCATTGACACCGAGCAGTACCGTGTTTCGATAGACAACCAGCCTTTGGAAATGCCGCGCAAAGAGTTTGAATTGCTGCTCTTGCTGGCGTCTAAGCCAGGTAAGGTGTTTACCCGCGAGGCCATTTTGGATGCCGTCTGGGGAACGGATGTCGTCGTAGGTGGAAGAACCATCGACGTGCACATCCGCAAACTCCGAGAAAAAATTGGTGACTCAAAAATTGGCACCATCAAAGGCGTAGGGTACAAATTCGAGGGCTAACTTCGCAGGATGCGTTTTGAGCGTCCTGAACAAATTGCCCTCGTAGTCGCCCTGCTAACGGGGATTGGCTTGTGGGTATTCCTGCCAGATACCGGCGAACGTGTTTGGATTTCGGTGTTTTTTGGGTTGGCGATGGGCGGACTGGTCTTTGCCATGGTCCACCAGTTCATCTACCGGAGGCTAAAAGCGATTTATACCATACTCAAGAACCCCGCCTCAGCGGTGCAATTGGCGAACCGCGTTCCGTTGGTTCAGGTGGAGCGCGATGTGGAACAGTGGGCCCAGCACCACGAGGAGCAAATACAAGGATTGTTGGACCGCGAAGGCTTCCGTCGAGAATTTATGGGTAACCTGTCCCACGAGCTGAAAACCCCTATTTTCAATATCCAAGGGTATTTGTTCACCTTGCTGGACGGCGGCTTGGAAGACCCCAAAGTCAACCGCAAATTTTTGGAAAAAGCGACCAAAAGCGTGGACCGGATGACGGCATTGATTCAGGAGATGGACCTGATTTCCCGGCTGGAATCGGGCACCATTGCCCTGGAAATGGGAACTTTTGACGTGGTGAAGTCCATCAAAGAAGTGTTTGAAGATTTGGAACCCCTGGCCCGTCAATCCGACGTGGAACTGGTTCTCAAAAAAGACAAGGAGCGCATTTACAAGGCCTTGGGGGATGCCCGCAAGGTGGAGCAGGTTATCCACAACTTGGTTTCCAACGGGATCAAATACGCTACGCCCAAAAACGGCAAGGTAACTGTGGATATTTTGGACCTCGAAGACCGCTATTTGATCCAGGTGGCAGACAACGGCATTGGCATTGACCAGGTCGATTTGCCGCGGATTTTTGAACGCTTTTACCGGGTGGATAAGAGCCGATCTCGGGATGTAGGCGGGACCGGTTTGGGATTGGCCATTGCCAAACACATCATTGAGTCCCACAAACAGCAAATCCACGCAACCTCCATCCGGGGAACCGGCTCCACCTTTTCTTTTACCCTCGAAAAATCGAACAACGTATGAGCGCTCTGACTCCTGAGGTGATGCAGCAATTGGAGGCCCTTGCGGCCAAGTACCAAGCGGATGGCCAAGATTTGGTCTCTTTTTTGGAGGGATTGCACATGACCGAGTACATCACGTACTGGGACTATGTGCAACTGGATACGTTGCTCACCTTGCAAAAACCCCGGACGGCCTACCCGGACGAGCCCATATTCATCATGTACCACCAAATCACAGAGCTGTATTTTAAGCTTTGTAGGCAAGAACTGGAGCCTCTGGTGGAGGGCAAGGTTGCTGCCACCAAAGCAGAGATTCTGCGCAAAGTGCAGCGGGTCAACCGCTATTTCCACGCGCTGGCCACCAGTTTTGGCGTTATGGCCGACGGCATGGAGCGCGAGCAATTTTTGAAGTTTCGTTTGGCGTTGATTCCGGCGTCGGGCTTTCAATCTGCGCAGTACCGGTTTTTGGAATTTGCGTCCACCCGTTTGGAGCATTTGGTGCAGATCGACGACCGCGCTCGCCTGGTTGCTGCCGGTGCGGATGCAGAAACCTTGCTGCAACACGTGTACTGGCGGAAGGGGGCAACCTTGGAAGAAACCGGCGAGAAAACCCTGACGCTGAAGCAGTTTGAGGCCAAGTACGGAGATTCGTTCCGCGAGGCGGCCTTCCGCTGGCGCGGCAATACGCTGTGGGATTTGGTGCATGCCCTGCCCAAGGAGGATTTGGAAGACCCCGAATTCGTACAAGCCCTGCGTGCCTTGGATTACCAAATCAACGTGGACTGGCCCTTGCAACATTACCGGACGGCGGTCAAGTATTTGGCCAAGCGCCCGTCTGACGCCCCCGCAACGGGTGGAACCAACTGGCAGCGCTACCTGCCTCCCCGGTTCCAAAAACGCATTTTCTTCCCCGAATTGTGGACCCCTCAGGAGCAAGACGAGTGGGGCAAAAAATGGGTAGATCAGCAACTGGCCCAACTCGGAGAAGGCGAATGAAGAAGTCGAAGCAAAAAGTTTACCGGCGAGGCGCCGTTTGGGCGTTTTTTGCCGTGGCTGTGGTGAGTGTGCTGTGGGCGGTTGTTTCTACCAAAGAGGTACCGCTTACCCCCGAGCGGCTTGCCCTCCGCACCCCTTCGCCTATTTACCTGTACGGCTTTGGAACCCACCAGTTCCATGTGGACCGGGACACAGTAGCGTCGGGTGAAACGCTGGGCGGCCTGCTCCACGATTTGGGCATGCCGTATCCCCGGGTGGATGCGCTGATAGCGCAGGCAGGCAGTGCTTTCCGACCCTCCAGTTGGCGAGCGCAGGAGACCTACATCGTGGTGCGCAAGAAAGACGCGGAGAAAACCTTGGCCTATTTGATTTACGAAGAGTCGCCCACCCGCTACGTGTTGTTTGGCTGTGGGGATTCGCTTTATGCAAAAGCCGTGGAGCGCCCGGTAATCACCAAAGTGCGGGAGGTAGCAGCGGTTATTGAGGGCAGCCTCTTCGGTACCCTGCAAAGCCAAAACGTTTCTGCAGCTGTGGCGGTTCGGCTTGCGGAGGTGTATGCCTACACCATTGACTTCTTCCGGGTGCAGCCAGGAGACAAATTCAAGGTGATTTTTGAGGAAAGGTTCGTGAATGATACAGTCTCTGTGGGAGCCGGACGCATTCAGGCGGCTCTTTTTGAGCAAGGAGGGAAGCCCATTTACGCCCTCTATTTCCAAGATTCCACCACCGACTTTTCGGGGTATTTTGACCGCGGCGGCAACGGCTTAAAAAAGATGTTCCTCAAGGCCCCGCTGGACTTTTTCCGGATTACTTCCAAGTACACCATGAACCGCTTTCATCCGGTTCAGCGGCGCTGGAAGGCGCATTTGGGCACGGATTACGCGGCCCCCACCGGTACCCCCATCCTTGTCACGGCCCATGGGGTGGTAGAGAAGGCCGGGTACAATTCCGGCAACGGCAATTTTGTGAAAGTGCGCCACAACAGCACCTACAGCACCCAGTACCTGCACATGAGCCGGATTGCGTCGGGTATGCGTCCGGGGACGCGGGTTTCCCAAGGCCAGGTTATTGGCTACGTAGGAAGTACGGGGTTGGCGTCGGGTCCCCACGTCTGTTACCGGTTTTGGGTGAACGGCCGACAGGTGAATCCGCTGGCACTGAAACTCCCCAACAGCGAACCCATTCCGGGCCGGTACCGAGCGGCATTTGACCGCGAAAGCAAGCCGTTGCTGCAGCGGTTGGACGCTCTGAAGTACCCCGCTGCCTCAAAAGACTAAAGCGGCCGTTTGGGGCAATTACCCCACGACCACGTTGACGATTCGCCCCGGAACCACAATCACCTTGCGGATGGTTTGGCCGATGACGAATTTTTCGGTTTGCTCGTGGGACCGCACCAGGGCTTCCACTTCCGCGGGCGTTGCCGTGCGCGCTGCCTCCACCGAGAAACGCGTTTTCCCGTTGATTTGCACTGGGTAGGTTACGGAGTCGTCCACCAAAAGGGCGGGGTCCACCGTCGGCCACGGGGCACGGGAAATGGAGGGTGCATGGCCCAAGATTTCCCACAATTCCTCGGCCATATGGGGTGCCAGGGGGGAAAGGGCCAGGGCGACCATCTCCAACGGAGTCCGGTGTCGACCCGGCAGAGCGCTCAACTCGTTGACGGCAATCATCAACGCGGAAACGCTGGTGTTAAACGACAGGGTTTCCATGTCCGACGCCACTTTGTGCACCAGGCGGTGGGCAATTTTTAACGCCTCCACGGGGGCCGGTTCATCGGATAGGGGTGCAGCGGTAAATAACCGCCACGTTTTGCGCAGGAAGTTGCTCACCCCTGCAATGCCTTGGGTGTCCCAGGGCTTGGACTGCTCCAAGGGACCCAAGAACATTTCGTACAACCGCAGTCCATCGGCACCCACTTGGTCGGCGACCTGGTCGGGATTGACCACGTTGTGCTTGGATTTGGACATTTTCTCCACTTCGCGTTCCACGCGGACGACGCCGTCTTCGGTTTCAAAGGTGGCGTCGGCGAATTCCGGCAGCCAGGAACGGAATCCGGCTTGGTTCAGTTCGTTTTTCTCGTTCACCAGGGCGACGTCGACGTGAATGCGGCTGGTTGCGCGTCCTTGAACGACCCCGGCGCTCACAAAGGCGTTGGTTCCCGGCAGGCGGTGTACAAAAGCAGAGACGCCTTGAATCATTCCTTGGTTGACCAACTTCTTGAAGGGCTCGGGGTGGGCGGCCCAGCCCCGGTCAAACAGGAAGTGGTTCCAAAAGCGGGAATAGAGCAAGTGCCCCGTGGCGTGTTCGCTGCCGCCCACATACAAATCCACCTGCCCCCAGTAGTCGACGGCGTCTCGGTCCGCGAACGCTTCCGTATTGTGCGGGTCCATGTACCGCAAGAAGTACCACGACGACCCGGCCCAACCGGGCATGGTGGTGGTTTCCAGCGGATTTCCTTCGGGGTCGGTCCATTGGGCTGCCCGCGCCAAGGGGGGCTCGCCGCTCTCCGTGGGCAAATATTTGTCGACGTCGGGAAGCACCAAGGGCAGTCGGGAATCCGGCAACAAAGTGGGTACGCCGTCGGCATAGGCCACGGGAATGGGCTCGCCCCAGTACCGCTGACGGCCAAAGATGGCATCGCGCAGACGGAATTGGATGCGGCGCTCCCCAAGACCCCGGGCTTCCAAGGCATTCATGCAGGCCGCCCGCGCTTCCGCAACCGGCAAGCCATTCAAGAAATCGCTGTTGACCGCGGTACCCTCGTACGATTCAAAGGCCTCCACCTCCACGTTCCCGCCGGAGATCACTTCCACAATGGGCAGCCCGTAGTGCTGGGCAAAGCGGTGGTCGCGGGAGTCGTGTCCCGGTACCGCCATCACCGCCCCGGTTCCGTATCCCGCCAAAACGTAGTCTGCCACCCAAATAGGCAAGGGTGCCCCGGTAAACGGATGGCGCGCATACGAACCGGTAAACGCACCGTTCACCGCCTTCACGTCCGCCATGCGGTCCCGCTCCGTTTTCCGACCCGCCGCCTCGCGCACGGCCGCTACCGCGTCCGCTTGCTCGGCAGAAATCAAAGCCTCCAAACCGTCCATTTCCGGTGCCACGGCCAAATACGTAACGCCAAACAAGGTGTCTGGACGGGTGGTAAAGACGGTTAAGGCAGCGGTCGACTCGCCGTTTTGAACCGCTTTTTCCAAAACATCAAAATGCACCAGCGCGCCTTCGCTCCGGCCAATCCAGTGCCGTTGGCTTTCCTTGATGGAGTCGCTCCAGTCCAGCCCGTTCAGGCCGTCCAGCAGTTTTTGGGCATAGGCAGAAATCCGCATGCTCCACTGCATCATTTGCTTTTGGACCACGGGGTGGCCGCCGCGTTCCGAAAATCCGTCTTTGATTTCGTCGTTTGCAAGAACGGTTCCCAATGCGGGGCACCAGTTCACCCAACTTTCCGACCGGTAGGCCAGTCGGTAGTTCTGCAACACCGCCTCCCGGTCTGCACCGCGCAGGTTTTGGAATCCCGACGCCGTCAGCTGCAAAGCCTCGGTTTGGGCTGCCTGCAGCCCCGCGGTGCCGTGGGCACTCAAATGGGCTACCAAGGTCTCCAGGGGCTCGGCGCGGTCTGCTTCGCGGTTGTACCAGCTTTCAAACAGCTGGCTAAAAATCCACTGCGTCCACCGGTAATACTCCGGCTCGCAGGTCCGCACCTCGCGGCTCCAGTCAAAACTAAATCCAATGCGGTCCAGCTGCTTGCGGTACCGGGCGATGTTGGTCTCCGTGGTGACGGCCGGGTGCTGGCCCGTTTGAATGGCATACTGCTCTGCGGGCAGGCCAAAAGCGTCGTACCCCATGGGGTGCAACACGTTAAATCCCTGGTGCCTTTTGAACCGCGCCACGCAATCCGACGCGATGTAGCCCAGCGGATGCCCGACGTGCAATCCCGCTCCGGAAGGGTAGGGAAACATATCCAAGACATAGAACTTGGGTAGGAGGCGGTCGTCAGAGGCTTTAAACGTCTGATTTTCATGCCAATACTTCTGCCATTTGGCCTCGAGGTTTCCGGGAGCGTATTCCATGCCGCAAAAGTAGCGCCTCCGCGGCTTTTTTGTAGTTTTGTTCCATGGCCCATCCTGCACCCGAAGAACAATTCCACAAACAACGCGTTCGCACCGCCTTTGTGTCGGTTACGGTGAGCATGGCGTTGGTCCTCTTTGTGGTGGGCGTGATGGCGTCCTTGCTTTTGCAGGCCCGGCAATTGGGCAGAGAACTCCAAGAGAACTTTACGTTTACCGCCTTCCTGGCTCCCAATACTTCCGCCTCAACGGTGCGTACCCTGCAGCAAAAGTGGTCCAAACAACCCGAAGTGCGCAGCGTAATATTCGTTTCCAAAGACCAGGCGGCCGTCGATTTTCAAAAGGACCTGGGCGAAGATTTTGTCGATTTCTTGGGCATGAACCCGTTGTCCGACGCGTTGGATCTCAAACTCCACGCGGAATACCTTTCTCCCGACCAACTGGACGCTCTGGAAAAGCGCCTCCGCAAAGAACCTGCCGTGGAAGACCTGGTGTACGACCGCGACTTGCTGGGCGCCGTTCACCAAAACATGGACCGCATTGCCTTGTTTCTAACCGGAATTGCCGCAGCCCTGCTGTTGATTTCCGTCACCTTGATCCACAACAGCATCCGCCTGAGCATTTATGCCAAGCGTTTTGTGATTCGTACCATGCAACTGGTGGGAGCCACCAAGTCCTTCATTCACCGTCCCTTTTTGCTTCAGGGCATCCAACTCGGGGCCTTTGGCGGAGGCACTGCAGCGTTGTTGCTCGCGGGCCTGTACCAAGGTCTGGCGGCATGGGCTCCAGAAATGGCTCCTTTCATGAACTGGACCAACTGGGCTTTGGTCAGCGCCGGCTTGCTGGTTTTGGGCTTGCTGATTGCCTTGGCCAGCACCTTTTTTGCCGTTAACAAATATTTGCGCTTGCACACCGATAAACTCTACGCACAATGAAAACGTTTTTATTCGACCGCACTTCCTACCTGATTCTTGTAGGGTCGGTGGTCCTCATCTTGGTGGGTTACTTTTTGATGCAAGGCGGAGGGTCCGACGATCCCGCCGTTTACAACCCCGAAATGTTCAATTTCCAGCGCTTGGTAGTAGCTCCGGGTCTTGTTTTGGCTGGTTTGTTGGTGGCATTGTTCGCTTTGTTGCGCAAGCCTAAGGCCCAAGCCTAATTCATGGAAGCTTATTTGCACGCCTTGGTTCTTGGAATTGTCCAAGGACTCACGGAGTTTTTGCCGGTCAGTTCTTCCGGCCATTTGGAACTGGGAAAATACCTCCTCGGATTTGACGCCGACGCCGAAGAGAGTTTGCTTTTTACCGTAGTGGTACACGCGGCAACGGCCCTGAGTACCGTCGTGATTTTTCGCAAAGACATTGGCAGTATTTTCATGGGTTTGTTTCGCGGCAACCCGGAAGACCTCCAGTTCGCGGGGAAGGTGATCCTGTCCATGGTTCCCGCCGCGGTGGTCGGACTCCTGTTTTTGGACCAGTTGGAAGCTTTGTTTACCGGCCAAATCGTATTTGTTGGAGCCATGCTCCTGCTCACCGGAGCCCTGTTGCTCTGGGCCAATCGCGCCAAAAAAACCCACAAAAACGTGGGGTTCTCGGACGCGGGCATCATTGGCATTTCCCAGGCCATTGCCATTTTACCGGGCATTTCCCGGTCCGGCGCCACCATTGCCACGGCGGTCCTGCTGGGCATTGACCGCGAGAAGGCGGCGCGCTTCAGTTTTCTGATGGTTGTCCCGTTGATTTTAGGCAAGATGCTCGTAGACACCAAAAGCATGTTGGAAATGGGTTCCACAGGAAGCGAGGGTGCATTGTTGCCCCTCCTCGTGGGCTTTTTGGCGGCCTTCTTCACCGGACTCTGGGCGTGCCAGGCCATGATTTCGTTTGTAAAAAAGGCGAAGTTGAGTGGGTTTGCGATTTACTGTTTTGCCGTTGGTTCGCTGGCCTTGGCCAGTGCGTGGTGGTAATCGGCCCTTGCGAAAAAGCAAATGGCTGCAGCTATTTTATTGCCGGACAACGCCGATGCCTTGCAAGCAGGGTGGGTGGTGGCCGTAGACAAACCCCTGCATTGGACCTCGTTTGACGTGGTCAACAAGCTGAAATACGCTTTTCGTAGAGCGTACGGGTTGAAGAACCTCAAAATTGGTCACGCCGGAACCCTGGACCCCCTCGCAACGGGTGTTTTGGTGGTCTGCGCAGGCCGCGCCACCAAAGAGATTGAAACCCACATGGCGGGGGAGAAGGCCTATCGGGCTACGGTCCGGCTGGGGTACACCACGGCCTCCTACGATGCAGAAACCCCCTTGGTGCCGATTGAAGATGCTTCGTTTCCCCCGAGCGCAGCGGATTGGGAAACCTGGCTCCCGGCTTTTCGGGGAACCATCCAGCAGCGACCTCCGGTTTTTTCGGCCCTGAAAATGGGCGGCAAAACCCTGTACCACCTTGCCCGGAAAGGGGAGACCGTAGACATACCCGCGCGGCCGGTGCATATTTCTTCCTTGGAACTGCTTTCCTACAACCCCGAAGAAGGACTTCTGGAGCTGGACGTGGTCTGCGGCAAAGGCACGTACATCCGTTCGCTCGCGCACGATTTGGGCCAGGCTGCAGGGTGTGGGGCGTACTTGTTTGGGCTGCAGCGCACCCGGGTAGGGGACCGTTCTATGGAGGAGGCCGCGTCCCTGCCCGATTTGCTGGAAGCGTTGAAAATCCGCGAACCGGGTCGGGACACCCGCGAAGCCGGCGTGTAAACGCCCGAGGCCGCTGCACAACCCGCCGAGGCCGCCCCTTCCGCGGAGTAATCGGGCTTCCTTTGTCTCAAACGGAGGAAATATCCCGTTTTACTTGACAACCCCCCTTTCAATATGGTACCTTCGCGCCATGAAAATGAAGCTCTCCCATTTCCACTACGATTTGCCACCTGAGCAAATTGCCCAGCATCCAGCTCCCTTTCGGGACGACGCCCGCCTGATGGTGGTTCACAAGGATACCGGAAAAATTGAGCACCGTCTTTTCAGCGATTTGGTGGATTACTTCAGCGAGGGCGACTGCCTGGTCTTGAATAACACCAAGGTTTTTCCCGCCCGCATGTGGGGGAACAAGGAAAAAACCGGAGCGCTGATTGAAGTCTTTTTGTTGCGCGAACTCAATTCAGAAAGCCGACTGTGGGACGTTCTGGTAGACCCCGCACGTAAAATTCGGATTGGCAACAAGCTCTATTTTGGCGACGACGATTCGTTGGTGGCCGAGGTCATTGACAACACCACCTCCCGCGGCCGCACCCTGCGCTTTTTGTACGACGGATCGTACGAAGAATTCCGGGTGAAACTCCGCGAGATGGGGGAGACCCCCATTCCCAAGTACATCGAGCGTCCCTTGGAAGCTACCGACGAAGAACGCTACCAGAGCATTTTTGCCGAGGTGGAAGGAGCGGTTGCAGCGCCTGTAGCTTCTCTGCACTTCAGCAAGAATTTGTTGAAGCGCCTGGAAATCAAAGGTGTTGAGCTGGCCAAAATGACCATGCACGTAGGCCTGGGCACATTCCGCAACGTGGAGGTGGAAGACCTGTCCAAGCACAAAATGGACTCGGAGCAGTATTGGATTTACCCAGAAACGGCCGACGCCGTCAACAAGGCCAAAGCCAACAAAAAGCGCATTTGCGCGGTGGGTACCACTGTCATTCGTGCCATGGAAAGCTCTACCACCACAGAGAGAGGCATCAAGCCCACCTCCAGTTGGACCAACAAGTTCATCTTCCCTCCTTACGAGTTCAAGGTGGCAGACAGCATGCTGACCAATTTTCACGAGCCGCAGTCTACCTTGCTCATGCTGACCAGCGCGTTTGCCGGCCACGAGTTGACCATGGAAGCCTACAACACCGCGGTCAAAGAGGGCTACCGCTTCCTTTGCTACGGAGACGCATTGTTGTTTATTTAAGCGAATACGTCAGGCGCCGCACCGCGGCGGTTTGAGCCAAAATGCCTGGGGCCGTCTCGCAAGAGACGGCCCCAGGCTGTTTTTAGGCAGGTCGCCTCGCATTTCGGGAGGCGCAAACAAAGCAAGGAATCCGGTTACCGTTTCTTGGGAAGCAACCACCCAATGCGCACACTGGTCTGCACGTAGGGCCAAGCAGACCACGCGGTGGGCGCGAGTTCGGCAACGGTTTCGTTGTTCGCGTTCAAGTACTCCCCGGCATCTGCCAACTGGAGTCTGCGCACACCGGCGCCAAAAGAAAAGTCCACCATCCAGCGTTCCGCTGCCCGAACGTGGTAGCCCACCAGAAGTCCTGCGTCGTAATACCGGCGGTAGGGTCGGATTGTTTGGAGTACGGTTCCTCCTCCGGAATTGGTCTCGAGAAAGGAGACGGTTGCGGAGTAGGGACGGTACTGGCCGTGTCCGCCGAGGTACCACCCATTTTGAAAGGCGGGTTTCGAAAAGAAATACTTGCCTTGCGCGAAAGCGCCCATCCCCCAGGCATATTCCGCTTGCAAGGTGGACAATCCGCTGTGCGCGGGCCAGATGCTTTCGCGCCAAAAATTGCGGTA
>JBIIBX010000169.1:0-3164 GCA_044239185.1 Schleiferiaceae bacterium
TCCACAAGTGCGGGAAGCCTATTTCCAGCACGTACAATTGGTAAGGTATTACCAGTCCCTTTTTGGGCAGGCGCAGGTTGTGGAATTGCCCTACGTCCAATTGCAGCGAGAGCCCCAGAATTGGGTAAAGGCGATGGAACTGGCTTATGGTCAGTCCCTTGAAATTCAATTGAGCAACCGGCACCGGAGACGCGTCAACAAGTCGCTCTCGGAACGCTCTATCCGGGTGGAACGGGTTATCAATTATTTCCGAAAGACGCCCTTAAACCCGTACCCGCTGTTTCGACTGCCCCGTTTTTTAGCCCGTTTGGTGGCAGAGACGGCCGTTTTCTTCGGAGCGTAATCTAATAACCAACCGGTTTTTTTGTTTGTTGGGCATCGGAGTCCCGAAAGCCCCAACCCTGCAGCAGCGCAGCCACCCCGATAACCCCCAGGCACCCCAGGGGGTTGTACCACAAAAAGGGCCAGTCCTGCGTACTCCAAAGGACAACCACGCCGATTTCGGTAGCCACAACCGCCCAAAAAAGAGCACGTCCTCCCAGTTTAGGAATAAACCAAGCGGCCACGAAAATTCCCAAAACGGCCCCGTAGACCAAGGAGCCTATGGCGTTCACGGCTTCAATTAGGGATCCAAGTCGGTGAGCAATAAGCGCGAAACCAATGGCATACAGTCCCCACGCAAAGGTGATCCACTTGACCCGAGCGGGGGTTATTTCCGTGAATGCGACGGTTTCGCTTGCGCCTTTTTGGGAGGGGCGCCAGTCCCACCAGGTGCTTGCGGCCAAAGCGCTCAGTTCGGCACTGGTGCTGGACATGGAAGCAGCCAACAAGACCGCCAAGAGAAGTCCCAAGAATCCATGCGGGAAAGAGTGTACCACGTAGTGCAAGAAAATCAGGTTGGTATCGCCACCATCGCCGGTTTTGTCCTTCAGCCATTTCTGCAGTTCCGCTCGGTTTTCCGAGAGTTTTTCATCGATGCGAACCAATGACGCTTTTTGCGCGGCAGGGGTGGTTTCGCCGCGGTCCAAAGAGCCAAGAAGGTCGGCCCGCTGCTGGGTCCAGACGCGGTGTGTTTCTTCTTTTTGGGCATAGAAACGGCGTTCCTCTGGGGTTGCGCTGGAAAGAACTTCCTCAACCAACGCCTGGTTGAAATGCACCGGGGTTGGGACACGGGAATAGTGGGCGTAAAGCAAAACGCCCAAAAACAGGATACCCGCTTGCATGGGTATTTTCAACCAGCTGTTGAAACGAAGACCCAGTCGGCTTTGGCGCAAATCGGTACCCCCCAAATACCGCTGTACCTGGCTTTGGTCGGTCCCAAAGTAGGAGAGCATAAGAAAGGTCCCCGCCAACAGGCCGCTCCAAACGGTATAGGGTGTGCTGAAGTCCCAGGAAAAATCCAGCCATTCCATGCGCCCAATGCTTTTGGCAGGCAACAGCCAGGTTTCCCAGGAGGACTCGATCGGTTTTAACTGAATCAACGAATAGGCGGCATAGGCCATCCCAATAAAAATCAAGGCCATTTGTCCTTGTTGGGTAACAGCGACCGCGCGGGCACCTCCCGAGACGGTAGTCACCATCACCAAGAGTCCGATGGCCACTATGGAAAAAGCCAAATTCCACCCCAGGGCATAATGAAAGACCAAGGCAGGTGCGTAAATGGTTAGGCCGGCTGCGATGCCCCGGTGGGCCAAGAACAACAAAGAGGCCAAACGACGCATTCGCCGGTCGTAGCGGTGTTCCAGGTATTCGTAGGCCGTAACCACATTCAGTTTGTAGTACCACGGAAGTCCCCACTTTCCAATGATCCACAAGGCGATGGGCATGCCCAAGTAGAACTGAACGAAGCCTACTCCTTGGGAATAAGCGAGCCCCGGAGCAGACAAAAAGGTGATGGCACTGGCCTGCGTGGCCATGATGCCGATTCCAACCGCATACCAAGGCTGGTTTTGATTGCGCAGGTAGGACTCCTGCGAATTTTTCCTGCGCAAGGACCAGAATCCTAGAGCCAGAATTGCAATTTGCGCGGCGATCAAAACGCCAAAATCCAGTGCATTCATGGCTTTGTAGTCTCGATAGGATGCACCAAATTGGCCAGCAATTCAAAGGACCCAGGGACTCCTGCCGGCCACTGCCGGAACAGGGCCAAACCGCAGTACAAAATGCGCCCTTTGCCGACGGGGTATTCCACCAAGAGTCCGGGGTGGTCGGCTTCCCCGGGATCGTGGGAAGAGAGCAAGGAACGACCCTGCGTGCCTTTCATTTCGGCGTGGTACAAGCTTCGCTCTTGCGTCCATCCGGCCCAGGTCGATTCGTTGAGCGCGAACGGATAACGGAAATAGGAACGGTTCGCTTGGACCACCTTGATAGGGGCTTCTTCGTCGGTTACACGGCTACGGCCAAGGGCAAATCCAATGGGACGTAAAAAGGATTCCGGTAAATCTGCCGTGGTTTGGTACTGAATGAGCACGGTTTTTCCGCTTTCTGCCAGGTCCATCGCCACGGTTTCCCAGGAACTCCACACGTCGCGGTGGACGTTTGCTGCACGAACCCCAATCACCAAGGCGTCCATGTCGTTGTAATTCAGCGTTGGGGCTGCGTCCGGAGAAAGCTCTACTACGCGGTGCCCCAAAGAGCGCAAAGCATCCGCTGCAGCATCCCCTGAACCGGACAAGACCCCAACGGTCAAAGGTGGAGGCAGGTAGGGGAGGACGGCAAACTGCGTTTGGGCAGGAGTAGGGTACCCTATTCGGGGCAGGTGCCGGTAGTTCAATTCGTTCCAGGATTGGTCGTACCGTTCACCGGTCGAGGAAACAAACGAAACAGCCACCTCGGCATAGCCTGCAGGAAGATTTCCCAAAACCAAGCCAAGGGATTGGGAAAATTGGGTTTTGTCGGACGAAATTCGGACGGAGTCCTTTTTGGACGGATACACAATAGGTCCGCCGGGAAATGTGCGTTCAACCCACTGAATAACCAAAAAACCATTCCCTACGGCCTTCCCGTCGGAGGAAGAAACGGTGGCGGTTATGACAGGGGGGTTATTGAGCTCGTAACATAATTTATCAGATTTTAAATCAACAGTATATAATGGTTTAATAAAAGTTTTTGTGTAACGCTCTCCTTCCAACGGGTCGACCTCGGCAAAAAATACGTCCAGAGGC
>JBIIBX010000170.1:0-3155 GCA_044239185.1 Schleiferiaceae bacterium
GCCCCCCGCCGCCGCGCGCAGCAGTACCGCCATCTGCAAATCCTCCGGCGTGTCTACAAAAACGACCCCGGAGGAAGCCGCGTCTGCTGCGCGGCGGCGCAGGGCGCCGGAGGCGCCCTGGCCGGCAATTACCAGGCGGTAGTTCCGAAACATCGGCTCCGGGGAGGGTGCCAGCCACAGGTCCAAAAATTGGTGGGCCGCCCAGTCGTTCTCGGCAACGCTCAACTTCCCATGGACCAAGAGGAAGGGGCGGTCGATTCCAAGGGCGTGCAGGTAGGTTGCCGATTGATCCGAAGGGCATGGAAGTAGCGCGGGAACGGCAGGAGGCAAAACCGCTACCGGGGTCCGGAAGAAGGGAGCGGTGGCTTCCGCGTCGCCGGGGGTGAGGGCCCAGACGCTAGCCAATGGGAGTTTGGGAAGGATTTTCTGCTCCAGCCGGGCCAAGCGACGGGCTTCCAGTCGGTAATACGTGCGCTTCAAAAAAGAACGGAAGGTGGAACCGTTCTCCGCCTCAGCCAGTCCGCGGTAATAGATGCGTTCGGGGTTGTGGAGGCGAAGGAAGGTGCGTTGGGCCAACACCCGGGAAACCACAGCGGGCCACAACGAATGGTACCCGTGGGCCACAATGGGCAGCGGGGACGACGTCAGCCTACGAACCAAGGGAACGGATGCCCGGGAAGCAAGTAAATACGGCAGACGGCTCCACAGAGCGGTTGATGCTCCTCCCCGGCGGTAGGTCCACAACCGCAGAAGGGGTCCGGTGGCAGAGTCGCTTACCGGATGGCGCTCCATCCACGATTCCAGGGCTTCTTGGCTGTTTGAGGCAGGCAAAAAGGCATGCAATTCTACCGAGTGACCGGAGGCCAGCAAGGCGTCTATTTGGCTTTTGACTTCGGCCATCCCGCCGTACAGCGGCGGAATGGGCAGGTCCATGCTGACCACGTGCACGTGCGGGGCCTTTCCTTCCAGGCGGTCAATCATCCGGTGCCACCCTTGGGATTCCACGTCCCATTGGTAGCGTTGGGCGGCGCGCAGCGCCCCTTCGTGGGCGCGTTGTAACTCGTCGGGATGGGCCAGGGCATGGCGAAAGACGTGGGCCAAGGCGAGGGGCTCCACATCGGGAACCACCCAACCTGCCTCGAAGGTTTGGACCAGACGGGCCACTTCCTCGACGGGGGAAACCACCTGAGGCAATCCGGCTTGGAAGGCGTCAAACAATTTGTTGGGCAAACTCCAGCGGTAGTTGGGATTGGTGGGTTTGTCCAGGCTAAGGCCCAAAGAAGCACGCCGGGTAAATCCCCGGAGCACCGGCGCAGGGACCCGGTCGTGAAAAAAGACGCGGTCGGTCAGGTTCAGGGATTGGACACTGGCTTTTAGGGCCGGAACCACGTCGCCGCTTCCGACGATCCACAACTGGGCCTGGGGGGTGTGGACCATGGCTTGAACGGCCTCTTCGGCCCCTCGGTCCACGTTGATGCCCGCCCCTTGCAGCAAGATGACCGGAAGGTCTGGGCGGCCAAAAGTCTCGTAGGGACGGTCGTCCGAGAATGTCCCAGAAGCAGCCAAAGCGGACGTTTCAGAAGCGGAAGTTTCCGAAGCGGGGGCCATCCGGGGCACGTTGCGAACGACCTCAAAAGGAATTCCGTACTCTTTTTGGTAGGCCCGGGCGATGGGCGGACTGACGGTAACGGCCTCGGTCACAAAAGGCATGGACACGCGTTCGATCCATTTCCATGCTCCCCGAACCAGCGGGCGGTTAGCCAGTTCTGGAACCCCGCAAAAGTACTCGTGGCTGTCGTAAATCAGGGGCTTTTGCCGCAGGAACGCGACCATTGCCATGGGGAACAGGGTGTCCAAATCGTTGGCCAAGTACACGTCGGCCGGGGTGCGCATCAGGTAGCGAAACAGCCGAATTTGGAATTCAATATAAAACCGCGGGCCCTTGTTCCACATGCACGTAAACCGATGGACCGAAAACGGCTTTTCTACCGGGCGGTTGTCCGGCCAGGTTCGGCCCACCACCTCCACCGTGTACCCCCTTTCCAGAAAAACAGAAGCCGTGCGGTGAACCCGGTTGTCCGTGTGGACATCGTTGATAACACTGAACAAGACGCGGGGCATGGCCCAAAGATAGTCCGCTTCGGTGGTACCTTGCGCGCTCGTTATTTGCTCTGACCATTTGCCATGGAACCGCTTTTCTATACGCTGCCCGACGAGCGCATCGCTCCCTTTCCCGTTGAACCGCGCGACCACGCCCGGTTGTTGATTGCAGGCCCGGAGGGTCCACGGTCCGATCGGCAGGTCTTTCACTTGCCCGAAGAAATCCAGGGCATTCGCCACTTGGTGGTCAATGCATCCCGGGTGGTCAAAGCCCGCCTCCTCTTCCCCCGCGGGGAAGGCCAAAAACCGTTCGAGGTCTTTTTTTTGGAGCCCGCTGAAGGAGAAGTAGCCACGGCCATGACCCAGGTGGGGCAGGCCAAAATCAAGGCCTTGGTAGGCGGAGCCAAAAAGTGGAAGCTGGGCGTTGAAATGCACCACCCCAGTGGCCTGAGGGCCACTCGACTGTCCCAAGAAGGAGCAACCCACACCTTGGATCTCCAGTGGTCCGGCTCTCTCACCCTGGGAGAACTGCTGGACCAAGCAGGACGAGTGCCCCTCCCCCCCTATTTCCAGCGCATGGACGACGCGTCCGACGCCGAGCGCTACCAAACCGTCTATGCCCAAAATGCAGGTTCGGTTGCCGCCCCAACGGCCGGACTCCATTTTACGCCCGAGCTGCTAACCGCCCTGGAAAACCAAGGAATCGCCCTCCACAAAATCGAATTGCATGTAGGTGCAGGAACCTTTCGCCCCATCGACGCGGAAGACGTGCTGAACCACACCATGCACGCCGAAGAAGTCCATTTGCCCCTATCGGTCATCGACGCGCTGCGGGACGGCGCCCCGACCCTGGCCGTGGGCACGACGTCCTCCCGAAGTTTGGAGTCCGCCTATTGGTTGGCCGTGCAAAGCCTTCGTTCCGGGGAGCCCTTGGGAATCCACTTGCCGCAATGGACCTGGCAGGAGTTGGCACCCTGGTGGGACGCCCAACCGGGAAGCGAGTCCGAAAAACGCCAGAAAGTGTGGAACCATGCCCTGACACACTGGCCTTCCCA
>JBIIBX010000171.1:0-3136 GCA_044239185.1 Schleiferiaceae bacterium
GGTGATGTTCCTGCCCCACGGCTACGAAGGCCAAGGCGCCGAGCACTCGTCTGCCCGTCTAGAGCGCTTCTTGCAGCTCTGTGCCGAGGAGAACATGATTGTGTGCAACCCGACCACGCCGGCCAACCACTACCACCTGCTCCGCCGCCAAGCGAAGCGGACGTTCCGCAAACCTTTGGTGGTGATGACGCCCAAAAGTTTGTTGCGCCACGCCAAGGCCGTCTCCACGCGCCAAGAACTGGCCGAAGGCACCTTCCAACCCGTGTTGGGAGACACCACCGTCCGCCCGGAAGAGGTGACCAAGGTGGTTTTCTGCTCCGGCAAGCTGTACTACGAATTGGCGGAAGAACGCGAGAAACACGGCCACCTGCAGACCGCATTGGTGCGCCTGGAGCAATTGTACCCGTTGGACCGCGACGCCGTAGAGGCCGAGTTGTCCCGCTACCCCCAAGCAACGCAGTTTCTGTGGGCGCAGGAGGAACCCGCCAACATGGGCGCCTGGAGCCACATGCTGGAGCATTTCCCCATTCGGCTGGAGCGCGTTTCCCCCGCGGCCAGTGCGGCACCGGCGTCGGGATCGCACCAAGCGGCCCACAAGCTGCAGCACGCCTTGATTCATTCCGTATTTTCCCATTGATTTACCCCCCATCTGAATTGCCATGATTCTGGAAATGAAAGTCCCCTCTCCCGGAGAGTCCATCAGCGAAGTGGAAATTGCCAACTGGTTGGTGCAAACCGGCGACTACGTGGAGAAAGACCAGGAAATCGCCGAAGTGGATTCGGACAAAGCCACCTTGGCCTTGCCGGCAGAAGCCAGCGGGGTGATTGAATTGCTGGTGGAACCCGGAACGACCGTGGCCGTGGGCCAGGTGGTGGCCAAGATTGACACCTCCGCCGCCGCTCCCGCGGGCGGGGCGAAGCCCGCCGCGGCAGCGGCTCCTGCCCCCGCTGCGGCCGCCGCTCCCGCAGCTGCTTCCGCGGCCGCCGCTCCCAACCCCATGCCCGTTTCCTACGCCACCGGAACGCCTTCTCCCGCTGCCGCAAAAGTGCTGGCAGAAAAGGGCGTAGATCCGGCCGCCGTTGCCGGCACCGGACGCGGAGGGCGCATTACCAAACAAGACGCCGTGGAGGCCAAGGTTTCCATGGGCACGCCCGGAGCCGGCACGTCCGCCCGCGGCGAAAAGCGCCAGCGCATGAGCGCCTTGCGCCGGAAATTGGCCCAGCGCCTGGTGACGGTGAAGAACGAAACCGCCATGCTGACCACCTTCAACGAAGTGGACATGCAGCCCATTTTTGACCTGCGCAAAAAATACAAAGAGGCCTTCCAAGCCAAGCACGGCGTGGGTCTGGGCTTTATGAGCTTCTTCACGTTGGCGTCGGTTCGCGCCTTGAAAATGTACCCCACCGTGGCCTCCATGATCGACGGGGAGGACATGGTCAGCTTTGACACCCTGGACATTTCCGTGGCGGTCAGCGGCCCCAAAGGCCTCATGGTTCCCGTGGTCCGCAACGCAGATCAAATGTCCTTTGCCGCCGTCGAGTCCACCATCAAGGACCTGGCGATTAAAGTGCGCGACGGAAAAATCACCGTGGACGAAATGACCGGTGGCGTGTTCACCATCACCAACGGCGGAGTGTTCGGTTCCATGCTGTCTACGCCCATCATCAATCCCCCGCAGAGCGCCATCTTGGGCATGCACAACATTGTGGAACGCCCCGTGGTCAAAGACGGACAGATTGTGATTCGCCCCATCATGTACGTGGCCATGAGCTACGACCACCGCATCATCGACGGCAAGGAGTCGGTAGGTACGTTGGTGGCCATCAAAGAGGCCTTGGAGAACCCCGTGGAGCACCTGATGGGCGGAGATCCCGAAAAAGCCCTGGGACTGCGCTAAACCGCCCCGTCGGCAAGCGTTTGTTTCGAATACCCCCATGGTAGACACCCATACCCACCTGGACAACCCGCAGTTCGCGGAGGACTGGGCGGCGATGCGCGCCCGGGCCGAAGCGGCCGGTGTGACCCACTGTTTGCTGCCCAATGTGGACGACGCTTCCTTGCCCGCCATGGAAGCCCTGCAGGCGCAGCATCCCGACTTTTTGCGGTTGATGATTGGCCTGCACCCCTGCCACGTTGAAGCGGACTTTGAGGCCGTTCTGGACCGTTACGAAGCCCGATTGGCAGCAGACCCCGACCGCTGGGTGGCCGTGGGCGAAATAGGCCTGGACCTGTACTGGGACAAAACCGGATTGGACCGGCAGGTGGCGGCCTTGGAACGGCAATTGGACTGGTCCCTGCGGTGGAACAAGCCCGTCAGCATCCACGTGCGCGACGCCTGGGGGCCGCTCATGGAGGTATTGCGCCGACGCAAGGGCGACGGCCTCCGCGGCGTGCTGCACTGCTTCACCGGAAGCGCAGAAATCGCTCGGGAAGTCCTGGACGCCGGCTGGTACCTGGGCATTGGTGGCGTGGTCACTTACAAAAACGCCAATGTCATCGACGTCCTGAAGGAAGTCGGCCTGGACCGGGTGGTTTTGGAGACCGACGCTCCGTATTTGGCCCCGGTTCCCGTCCGCGGCCAGCGCAACGAGCCCGCCCATTTGGCTTTTGTGCGGGACTTCTTGGCGGCCCAGTTGGGCAAGACCGCAAAGGAGGTCGACGCCATCACCACGGCCAATGCGCAAAAGGTGTTTACCTTCGCCTGACATGCGCATCCATCTCATTTACACGGGCGGCACCATCGGCATGGTCCACGGATCCGACGGCACCTTGGTTCCCTACGATTTTACGGATTTGCTGGACCGGGTTCCGGAACTGGGGTCCTTGGGTACAACCCTGTGCACCTCGGTGTTGGAGCCCATTGTGGACTCGTCGGACATGGATCCGTCGGACTGGACGCGGTTGGCCGAGCTGATTTGGGCGGAGGCCGAAGAGGCCGACGGTTTTGTGGTGCTCCACGGGACCGACACCCTGGCCTACACGGCGTCGGCGTTGAGTTTTGCCCTGGTGGGATTGAACCTGCCGGTGGTCATCACGGGGTCCCAGTTGCCCATGGAAGTGCCCCGGTCGGACGCGCGCGAGAATTTGATTACGGCGGTGGAGGTAGCCTGCGCCCGGGATGCCCAAGGCGGTCCG
>JBIIBX010000172.1:0-3105 GCA_044239185.1 Schleiferiaceae bacterium
TATTTCCCGTAACGTGCTGGACGAGCGGTCTTACAAAATCGTCTCCTCGGCTTCTACGACCAGACGCCGGATGGCGTCGACTTGCTTGCGCAGCTTTCCCACGTATTTGTCCCGGTAGGCTTGGCCAGAACCGGTTGCGCGGGTAGACTTGGTCAGGAGTTCGTCCATCCACTTCTTGGTTTGTTGGGTGAAGTTGGGGTGGGTGGTCTCCAGAAAGTTGAAGGAATTGTAGCTCAGGAAGGTTTGGTCGCCGGACGGCTTTTTCATGTAGGCAACGTTTTGCCCCACCTGAAGGTCGGTGATGTACCAGTCGAACGAGCCCCCTGCGGGTTGACCCGTGGCGGGGTTGATTTTGCACCCTGCTTCGGACTGGGCCACCATGAAGTCCAGCAGTCGGTCCAATTCGTCCAAGACCACCAAAGCCTCGTCGGGCTTCGTGAAAACGCCGGTCTCCCAATACAATTGTACCTGTTTCAACGTGCTCAAATAGCAGGTGCTGGACCACAGTTCGGCCGAGTCCAGTCCCATGTACGCCTTCACAATTTCTTCGGCCAAGGCACGTCGTTCCTCGGGAATGCCAAACTCTTGGTAGGACAGGGCTTTGAATTCCGGCAAGCCCAAAATAGACCGACCCCAGTAGTACGACTTCAACCGCGCCACATTGGGAAAGAGGAAGATGTAGAACAAGGGGAAATCCAACGCCGCATAGGTCATGTGCATGGCTTCTCGGCTTTGCTGGAAAGCCAGCATTTGGTGCAGAATGCGCGTGGTGTACTTCTGGTAATCTTCCGCGGAGGCAATCACGGGGCCGGCGTCAAAATCGACCCGTTGGGCGTCCATGTCGCGCAGGGTATCCAAGGAGATGTGGAACTTATTGGCGAGTTGGATGGCTTCCTCCAAGGTCAGGGCCGTGTCTCCCCGCATTCGCCGGTAGACGGAGTCGGATCCAATGCTCAACAATTCCCCGATTTCGTCCACCATATTCAGGTGGGGGGCCACGCGGAGCTTGATGCGTTCAAAAAATTGGCGTTGTAGGTCTGGTTGCATGGGTGCAAAATGGGAAATCTGTGGGAACTTCGAGTTGCAATATTCCGTAAAAGTAATTTTTCAAACCGCATTTGGCCGTATGGGCGCGCAATTTAAAAGTACCACTTTTGCATTAAATCAGCCTTTTGGCACAATTTAACCCCTATGAAAAAGATCTTCTTCCTCGGTCTTTTCGCGCTCGCAAGCCTTTCGGCGGTAGCGCAAACCCAAAAACAGTCCGTCGCCATTTTGGACTTCGACACCCGTTCGTACCCCGTGGACGTGCAGCAAGTCCTCCAAAAAGCAACCATCGAAATGATGCGCATCAACGAGTACGAGGTCATCGACAAGTACGACATTGAGTACATCGCTAAGCGGGACAACGTCGCCCTAAAAGGATGCTATTCCAAAATTTGCCTAAAAGATATAGGAGAGCGCCTGCAGTGCGACTATATTTTGACCGGTTCGTACGATTTACTTGCAGACAAGGTGGCCCTGACCATCCGTCTGTTCAACGTGGCCAATGGGACCTTCGACAATTCGACCAGCCGCATTTACCTCAATATCCCGGAGCAAGCTTTGGCCATGATGGAGGTGTCGCTGAACGACTTGTTCAAATTGCCTTCGGACGAGATGCTGCTGCGCAAACTGACGGTTTCCGAAGACTACGAAAGCGCCTTGAACAACCCCAATGCCTCGGTCATCAACAACAACGGTCCGCGCATTGGTCTTACGGCCGTGGTTGGTCCCAGCGCTCAAATCCTAACAAGGGAGCGCGCCTACGGCGGGTTTGACTACGCCGTCCCCCTGTTGTCGGCTTTTGGCTACCAGTTTGAGCAGGTATTCGTTAACTCGGGCAATTTCCAGGCCTTGATCGAGTTTATTCCCTTGGTGGCTGGTTTGGAATACGGCCGCATCATCCCCAGTGCCTCCGTAATGCTGGGAATGCGCAACTCCAAAACCGGTTGGGAGTTTGCCATTGGCCCCAACTTGACCACCACGGTAACCGGGACCGGCTATTACACGGATCCGAACGATCCCAAAACATGGCGCTTGGAGGGTACACCGGGATACAACCCGGTAGGACGGGACGTAATTACCCGCTTGGACTCTCGGGGAGACCTGTCCGTAGGCACCGGTTTGATCATTGGGGGCGGCAAGACGTTCAAGTCTGGCCGCATGAACTTCCCGTTGAATTTCTTTGTGGTGACGCCTGGTCGTGGAGATTCGTGGCGCGTGGGTACCTCCGTGGGTTTCAACATTGTTCGCAAGAAAGTTCCGACTGCAAACCGTCCGTTTCAAGTAACGCCCTTGTTGGACAACGGATTTTAAACCGTTTGGAACGGTACCAAACCCATAGCCTCGTTCCAGAATGCACAAGGGGCCGCCTCGCAGAGGCGGCCCCTTTTTTTATGGACGCGGCCTAGGTCTGCTGCCCGTTTTCGTCCAATGTCATGGAGGGCATGTCCCAGGCCGCGCGCAGCAAGGCCTCCAGGACGACGGGGTCGACGTCGGACAGTTTTTTCAGGTACAGGCAGCCCATGCCGGTGGTGTGTTTGCCCAGCTTGCTGAGGAAGGAGTCGAAGCGCTCCATTCCGCCGTTGCAGAGGTAAAGGGTCAGTGCCGTTTTGCGGGCGGCGTAGCCCAGGCGCATCCAGTCTCCGGTGCGTCCGCTGGCGTAGGCGTAGGAATAAGTGCCAAATCCGACGATACCGGTTCCCCACATCCGTCCGGGTTCTCCGGCGATGCGTTCCATCAAGGCGTGTACCGCGCGGGCGTCGGCCTGCCTGGTGGCGGGTTCAATGGCGTCCAGGTAGTTGGATACGGGAACGTCGGTGGGTTGGGTGAGGTTGGTGGTCATCGGTTGTCCTGGAGAGTTTCTTCGGGTGGGGGGTTAGGCCTGGGAGGAAATCATGCCTGCGGCCACAGTGGCGCCGGTGGATTCGTCGACCAAGATAAAGGCGCCGGTCACGCGGTTGGTGGTGTAGGCGTCGGTGGCCAGGGGTTTGGCCAGGCGCAACCGCACATGGGCCAGGTCGTTGGTGCGCAAGGGGTCTGCCGTGGGGGTGTAGACCAAGG
>JBIIBX010000173.1:0-3103 GCA_044239185.1 Schleiferiaceae bacterium
CCGCCAGAAGGTGGAGAGTCTTTCTGCTTTGCCAGAGAGCCCGAGTCCCTTGCGCAAAAACATTCCCCTCACCCGCCAAGCTGAGAAAGCGCTGAAAACCACCTTTTTAGAAGCTAAATTATACGGAAGCCCGACCATACGAACGGCTCATCTCCTGCTGTGCATCCTCCGGAACGACAACGACCCGGTTACCAGCACGTTTCGAAAACTGGGCGTCGAATACGACAACGTCAAGCAGGCGTACCAAAACAAATTCAGCACAGACAGCCGGTCCGAAGGCCCCCGCAGCGAATCCTCTTTCGGCGACGACGACGACGATTCCCCGCTGGCCACGGGATCGGGCTCCCCTTCCCCATCCCGACCCAAATCCACCGACACAAAAAGCAAGACCCCGGTCTTGGATAATTTTGGCAGGGATTTGACAAAATTGGCAGAAGACGGCAAGTTGGACCCGGTGGTCGGTCGCGAAAAAGAAATCGAACGCGTTAGCCAAATTTTGTCCCGCCGGAAAAAGAACAACCCCCTCCTCATTGGAGAACCGGGAGTCGGAAAATCAGCCATTGCAGAAGGATTGGCTTTGCGCATTGTCAAAAAGAAAGTGAGCCGAGCCCTTTTTGGCAAGCGGGTTATCACCTTGGACTTGGCTTCCTTGGTGGCAGGAACCAAGTACCGCGGTCAATTTGAGGAGCGCATGAAGGCGCTTATGAACGAACTGGAGAAGAACGACGACATCATTCTCTTCATTGACGAACTCCACACCATTGTTGGCGCCGGAGGGGCAACGGGTTCCTTGGACGCGAGCAACATGTTCAAACCGGCCTTGGCCCGTGGAGAAATTCAATGCATTGGGGCTACAACCTTGGACGAGTATCGGCAGTACATCGAAAAAGACGGCGCCCTGGAACGTCGGTTCCAAAAGATATTGGTGGATCCTCCCACGCAAGAAGAGACCCTCCAAATTTTGAATAACATCAAAGACAAGTACGAAGAACACCACCATGTTTCCTACACGCCGGAAGCCCTGGAGGCCTGCGTGCGCTTGACTTCGCGGTACATAACCGACCGCCACCTCCCCGACAAAGCCATTGACGCTTTGGACGAAGCCGGCTCTCGGGTACACCTTTCCTCCATTGTGGTTCCTCCCAATTTGGCGGAATTGGAGGGAAAACTCGATGCCATCCGTTTGGAGAAAATCGAAGTGGTCAAAAAACAACGTTACGAAGAAGCCGCTCGGTTGCGGGACGTGGAAAAAAACATCGAAACCGAACTCGCTGCCGCACAAGCCGCGTGGGACGAAGAGGTGAAATTGCACCGCACTCCGGTTACCGAAGAAGAAGTGGCGGATGTGGTGGCCATGATGACGGGGATTCCGGTTCAGCGTGTAGCCCAAGCAGAGTTGGATAAATTGGCCCATTTGGAAGCCGAATTGTCCAGCCGTGTTGTGGGTCAAGAGGCCGCTGTGCGGAAAGTGGTGCGGGCCATTCAACGGAACCGGGCTGGTCTCAAGGACCCCAACAAACCCATTGGATCCTTTATATTTTTAGGTCCAACAGGTGTTGGTAAAACCCAGTTAGCCAAAGAGTTGGCCAAGGTTTTGTTTGACTCTACCGACAACCTGATTCGCATCGATATGAGCGAATACATGGAGAAATTTGCCATTTCGCGTTTGGTCGGTGCCCCTCCGGGCTACGTAGGCTACGAAGAAGGCGGTCAATTGACCGAAAAAGTCCGCAGAAAGCCCTATTCCGTGGTCTTGTTGGACGAAATCGAGAAAGCCCACCCCGATTTATTCAATTTGCTTTTGCAAGCGTTGGACGAAGGCCATTTGACGGACAGCATGGGCCGGAAAGTGGACTTCAAAAACACCCTGATCATCCTGACGTCCAACATTGGGTCGCGTCAGTTGACGGACTTTGGTTCAGGGGTGGGATTTGGCACGTCCAACCGCACCGAAAAGAAAGAAGAAATCGAAAAATCGGTCATTGACGGCGCGCTGCGCAAGGCCTTTGCTCCGGAGTTCTTGAACCGAATTGACGACGTCATCGTATTCAACACCCTGGAAAAAGAAGACCTCGCAAAAATCATCCGCATAGAGTTGACGGCCTTGTTTGCCCGGATGGCTGCATTGGGGTATCCGTTGACGCTCTCGGATGCTGCCATCGACTTCTTGGCAGAACGTGGATTTGACCCCAAATTTGGGGCACGTCCCCTGGCTCGGTCCATTCAAAAATACGTGGAAGATCCGCTGGCCGAGGCCATCGTGAGCGGCCAGGTACACGCGGGTGACTCGGTGCACATGGAAGGGCCTAACGAAGCCGGCGACGCATTGGTGTATACCGTTCAGCCTGCGGCGGTCTTGGAGGACCCCACTTCCGAAAAGAAGGAGTCCAAAAGCTCCAAGGGCTTGACTGCAGCGCCAAAAACGGATGAACCGGATCCCAACGCGACAAGCGACACCGGTTCCAACGGTATGTTAGAGGGAAATTAATCCAGGAATTCCTTCGGCTGCTTCGTACCGTTCCAATACGGAATCGACCGTTAGCATCATTTCTACAGCGGTAATGCTCACGAATTTACCGTTGGTCGAAGGACGTTGACTTACCTCCGCTTGGCCGGTGTTGAATAAATTTTGAACCCGCGCAATCGCATCATTTTCTGCCGGAACGATGAATTTAAACATGTATACGGTGGGCCATGTGTAGTTTTGTTCCAGTTGTACCCGCAGTTTGTCCCGATAGTTTTCCATGAGCACAAAGTTCCAACCAAATTCACCGATTATCCGCATTGCACTCTCAGGCGCTGCAGGCACCGGAAAAACCTCTCTAATTGACGCTTTGGAGCGTCGGGGACATGCGGTTTTTCACGAATACAGCCGCCAACTGATTCAGGAGTCGCTGGCAAAGGGTTCGGACGTCCTGCCGTGGGACAACTTGGACGCCTTCACAGAAGCCGTTTTAGCCACCCGCTGGCAGCATTATTGCGCGGCCGAAGGGCGGAATGCGGCAGTTTTTTACGACCGCTCGCCGATGGATGCCTTGGCGTATTACGGTCCGGACCCCAGCAGTTGGCATTCGGATTGGATGGCGGTGTGCGAACGCTCTGT
>JBIIBX010000174.1:0-3098 GCA_044239185.1 Schleiferiaceae bacterium
GTTTGCTCATTTTGCCCGCACGGCAGGGGATTCGAATTACGCCTTTTCGTCGGCATTTGATGCAGTCAATGGAAGGCCGCTTGGGAGTTTGGCCCAAAGTGCCATTCGGGTTTCCGGCAAACTGCTGGTGGCGGTGCATCTGGCGGGTACCGTAGAAGTGATGGATGCCAAAACCCTGGTTTCGGAATTCACCTTTACCGGACTGGGGCTGCCGCGTTTCTTTCAAGATTTGGGCAACGACCGGGTAGCCGTCAGCGATTGGCAGGACAACCGCGTGTACATCTTGGACCTCAAAGAAAATGCGGTGGCAGACACCTTGGTCACGGATCCGGGCCCCGAAGGGATGGCTTGGTTGCCTACGTCTTCAGCCGGTCCCGTTTTGTTGGTGGCATGCTCCGGTGGGTTTGGCCAAAACAACACCGTCGCCGTATTTAATTCTGCCCTGGAGCGCATTCAAACATGGACCGTAGGAGACCAGCCCCACTCGTTTGCCAAAGACCCCAGTGGAGTTTGGTGGTTGTTGAACCAAGGAACGGCCAATTGGACCACCCCCCAACTCGGGACTCCGGGAACGGTGTACCGCATTGACCCGCAAACTCTTACGGCCACCTTGTGGTCTACGGCTACCGACGTCACCTTGCATCCTTCCCATTTGGTATGTGACGGGACCGGTTTGGTCTTTCTGTCCGACCGCTATGCGGGAAAAGCCGTGCGCATGCCGCTGGCTTCAAACGTTTGGCCTACAACGGTTTTCCTTCCTCAAACGCTGTACAGCCTCGCATTTGACGCACAACGCCAGGAATTTTACGGCGGAAGAATTACCGATTATTCCGAACCGGGGCAGTTGATTCGCTACCGGTCCAACGGCACGGTTTTGGACTCGTTGCCCGTGGGCGTGGTACCCGGATTTATTTTGCCGGAGTAACTCCGTTCATCCAGTCCACCAACCGGTCTGCGACTTCGGGGGCAAGCGCTACGCCCATGCCCCCGAGCCGCACCGCACCCCAAACACCGGGAGCCGGTTGCAAATAGAGGGTTTCTTTTTCGTTGCGGGGACCAAATCCCATGGTGCCTGCCCAGTGGGAATCCTCTTCCCACGCAACGCCCGGAAGGATGCAGTCGGACAAATACGTGCGGAGGAAGTCCATTACTTCCGCAGTGTTTTCGCGGCTGGCCGTTTGTTCTTGGGTGCGGAAGCGATTCCGTCCTCCGCCCACTAAAATGCGGTCTCCAACGGTACGGAAGTAGAGGTACCCGGCATCGGCGTGGTAGGATCCCCGGTACCCCAACGCGTGGCTGGGCAGCGGTTGGGTCAGGAGTACTTGCCCGCGCGCCGGTACCACCGGAATGTCGCGAAAAACCTCCGCACCACGCCCGTTGGTACACACCACGACCTGCTGCGCAGAAAGGACTCCTTGCGAAGTAGGGACGTTCCACCCATGAACCGTTTGAACCCACTGGGAAAAAGGAGCGATCGCATGCCCCAGCAAGGGGTGTACCCCGAGGGACCAATTCCGTTGATGCAACGCGTGAAGGGCCTTTCCGGGATGGAGTTGGGCCTCAGTGGCGGTCCGGATCCCTCCGTGCCACGATGGGCCGGGAAGAGCCTCCATGCGCCGGTACGTTTCAACGTCGCCGGTAATTGGGTGCAAAATTCGGTTCCATTCGGTCAATCGGTCCGAAACGGCTTCAAAGGAAAGACGTTCCCCCGGTAGGAATAGCTCGTGGCCGCCCAATGGCTCCCAATCCAGTTCATCGGGATGAAAATGGGTTTTCCATTGCTGCAACCCGCTCCAACGAGCGGCCAAGCGGTCCCATACCTGGGACTCTGGCTCGTGGCGCAAGTCGTCCAACACCTCTGTGGGAGAGCCAAAACAGGCAAAGCCGGCATTGCGCGTGGAGGCGCCTCCGGCAAAAGCATGGGCGTCCAACAACCCAATGCGCCAGTGGGGGTGGGCTTTCTTTAATTTGAAGGCTGTCCAGGAGCCAACAAATCCCGCGCCAACCACCAAAACGTCGAACGGAGCCCGAAACGACTGGCGTTCCCAAAAGTTGAGGGATTCCACCCGGTCGGTTTAGGCTTTTGCAGCGCCCAGTGCCGGCAGAATGCTTCGGGATACGGCGGCATACGCCACCCCGTACAACCACGTAGCGGCAAAGAAGGATCCGGCAAAAGGAAGTCCGGCCACCAAGGCCGTCCCCAGGCCCGTAGCCGTTTGGGGGTAAAGGGGAGAACCCAGCCAGCTGCCGGTGTTGGTCAGTACAAAAAAGACAGCACTGCCCGCTGCGGCCAACGCGGTCCACCGACCGATTTTCCCGTTGCTGGGGACCCATTGGCCCAAAACCACCAACAGGGCCCAAGCACTGTAGGTCCACACCATGCCGGAATAGCCCCACGTCCAACCGGTAACCGAGGCATACACCGTATTGCTCAAGACCAAGTCCGTTGCATACAACCCAGCCAAGGCAACGATACCGCTCCAACGCGAGCCGTTGAACCACACGGCACTTCCCAGAGCAAAGGCGCCGACCGCCGTAAAGTTGGGCCAGTGGGGAAGGAGACGGGTCAAGAGAACCGCCAGCAAGGCTGCGCCAAATACACCCAACGAGCGGAAAGAAGAAGCCGTAAACATCAGAACAAACGTTTAAAGATGAAAATCACAAAGAGCAGGACCACAATGCCCAGCAAAATCCGAAAAGAACCTCCAAAGTGCAGGCGATGCACCTGGCCGTCCTTGCGGTAACTCCAGACCAATCCCACCAAGAAAACAACCGTGAAGAGGGCTGCAAAAATCCAGTGACCGGGAGTGATGGTGGGGGACATGATTTTGAAATAACTTAACGCCACAAAAATACACGCTATGCAGCCATATTTGAACGCCGTTAAAGAATTTCACGACGCCTTTGGCATCCCCAACGCGGACCACCCTTTTGTACCCATAAACGAAGGCACCGTCCGGCTCCGTCACCGTTTAATGGCCGAGGAAAACGACGAGTATTTGGAAGCGGCGTTGGCCCAGAATACCGTCGAAATAGCGGACGCTTTGGGGGATCAACTGTATATTTTGTGTGGAACCTTGCTCGCCCACGGCATGGGT
>JBIIBX010000176.1:0-3062 GCA_044239185.1 Schleiferiaceae bacterium
TGCGATTTTTTCCATGGAGCGGGGGTTCATTCGTGCAAGGTGTATACGACTTGGCCGTTGAAGCGGACATTCACGTTATTCAGCGAATCCAGCAACCCGGCTTGGGCCATGTAGGTGTAAAAAACAGAAAGGCGGTGGGCTTTGTCGTCGAACAAAAGGGGGCGTCCCCAAACCAGCGCGTGGGGGGCAAATGCGGGGTAGGCGGTGAAGGTGCCCACCCGGTCAACCTGCAGTCCTGTCCAGCCTCCGGGGAAAGTCCCGTGGGCAGATGCCTGCTCCAGCAAACGAAAACCTTGGCCCACACGAGCGGAATCCAAGTCGCCCGTGAGCACCGGAACGGCGGCCGTAGCCCGCGCTGACAGGGGCATGGGCTGCCCTTCGGCATCCAGGTAATAGGACGTATTTGCTTGAATTACACGCACTTTGGCTACTTTTTGATGAACGCGGGCATGAATGGTTCCATCCCAAGTTGAAAATACTTCGGCTTTTGCCACCAAAGGATGGGTTTCCAAGGTTTCTTCCAACAATCGAATGTTAATTTCTTTGCGGATTTTGCCGGCAAAAGGAGCCCCCATTTTGACCGCCAATTGGCGCAAATCTTGTTCCGCCAAAAGGGGTTGGTCTGCGGGTTGTTCCAGCATCCAATGGATGCCGGCGATTTTCCGCTCAGACTGGCGGTGAACGCCCACAGCGGCTCCGGTAAACAGGGACACGGTCAGCGCCCCCAACAGGCCTGTGAGCAGGGCTTTTTTCCACGGAAACGTCATGGCCTCTGTGGGGAATTAAGCGGTTGAAATCCGCTGGAGAAAAGCTGTTCCAACGGAGCGACCAGCCGGTCGATGTCTCCGGCACCCAGCGTTAGGAGCAATTCGGGCCGATTTTGGCGCGTCCAGTCGACCACTTCGTCGGGCATTATCACCCGCGGTTGCTGGTCCTTTGGAAAGGCGTTGGCCAATGTTTCCGAGGAGATTCCCGGAAGGGGAAGTTCGCGGGCAGGGTAGATGGGAAGGAGCACTACCTCGTCGGCCATTTGGAGGGACAGCGCGAAGTCCGCCAAAAAGTCCCGGGTGCGGGTAAACAAATGCGGCTGGAAAACGACGGTCATCCGCTTGTTGGGGTAGAGTTGCCGCGCGGCAGACAGGGCAGCCCGTATCTCCGTGGGGTGGTGGGCGTAGTCGTCGATGTAGACGGCTTGGGCGGAGCGGTACCGCACATCGAACCGACGGGCCACGCCGCGAAAACTTTGGATGCCTGCCGCAATGGACTCTGCAGACACGCCCAGCAAGTGCGCAGCAGCGGCAGCACCCACGGCGTTTTGGATGTTGTGGAGTCCCGGCAATCCGGCGCGCACGCCGTACACGTCGGTCCCGTTCAGGTGCAAGTCAAATACTTGGAAGCCCTCTTCCATGCGGAGGGAGGTGGCGCGGTAGGGGGCGTCGGGTAGATCGACGCCGTACGAGATACCGCCCAAGTGCAATCCATCGGCTTCCAGCAGGGTACCGCCGTTGTGCAGGGTGATTTGGGCAAAGGATTCAAAGGCCAGGCGGGCGCCCTCTGCGGTCCCGTATATGTCCAAGTGGTCGGCGTCGGTGCTGGTCACCAAGGCTATCCGCGGCCGCAGGTGCAAAAAGGACCGGTCGAATTCGTCCGCTTCTACCACGGTGATGGGGCCGGTTCCTGCCACGCGGTTGGACCCAAAGTTGGTGGCAATGCCGCCCAAGAAAGCACGGGCTCCGGTATGGGCCTGGTGCAAAATCCACGCCAGCAAACTGGAAGTCGTCGTCTTGCCGTGGGTACCGCCTACTGCCACGCAAATTCCCTCGTTGGCCCAAGCAGCCAAAACTTCCGCCCGTTTGAAGCACGCAAAACCCGATGAGGCAAAGTGGATGCGCTGGGGGTGGTGCGCTGGAACAGCCGGGGTCCAAACCACCAGGACGTCGTTCGGTTGGTTAAAAACGGGAGGCAAGGCCTCCACCCGTTCGTCGGTGGTGAACCAAGCGCCTTCTTGGACCAGGGCGTCCGTCAAAGGAGACGGGGTTTTGTCGTACCCACCAACCGTCCATCCCAGGGCCAAGGCGTGGCGGGCCAAGGCACTCATGCCAATACCGCCAATGCCCAGGAAATAAGCCACGCGAACGGGAGGGAGGTGAAGGACGTCGGACATCAGAGGGCTTGCACAATGTGTTCAACAATGGCTTCGGTGGCACCGGGAAGGGCCATGGACAGGGAGTTGCGGCGCAAGGTCGCCAGCTCGTCCGGTTGGCCGAATGCTTCCAACACCCGTGCGGACAAGGTGTTAATCTGGGTTTCGGGCACCAACAGGGCAGCGCCGCCCTTTTCCAGTGCGCGGGCGTTGTGGGTCTGGTGGTCTTCGGCCACATTGGGCGAGGGAACCAAGAGCGCGGGCAGTCCGGCGCATGTCAGTTCGCTGAGCGTACCCGCTCCTGCGCGGCTGATGACCAGGTCGGCGGCTTGGTACACGGCGGGCATGTCCTGCACGAAGGCAGTCAGATGAACGTCCTTGGACTCTGGCAGTTGCTTTTGCAGGCCGTCGTAGTAGAGGGCTCCGCACTGCCAAAACACCTGGATGCCTTCGGCTGTCCATTGGGGCCACGCCTGGGCCACGGCCTGGTTGATGGCCCGTGCGCCCAAACTTCCGCCCAGCACCACCAAGATGGGGCGGTGGGGGTCCAAGCCCAGGCGCAGCGCCGCGGCACTGCGCTGTTCGGAGGTGACGGGATGGTGCGCGAGCGCGGCCACGGCCGCGCGCACCGGGTTGCCGGTTTTGTGGGTAATGCCTGCAGGGAACCACTGCTCCATGCCGTCGTACGCCACGCATACCGCGGCAGCCCGCTTGGAAACCCATTTGTTGGTCACCCCGGCGAACGAATTTTGCTCTTGGACCACGGTGGGAATGCCCATGCGTTGGGCCATCCACAGGGTCGGGGCGCTGGCGTACCCGCCGGTTCCAATGACCACGTCCGGTTGGAAGCGACGCAGCAGCCGGTAGACCTGCACCAGGCTCGACGCTATTTTTCCAGGCAGACCCAAATTGGCCAGGA
>JBIIBX010000177.1:0-3033 GCA_044239185.1 Schleiferiaceae bacterium
CTTGCGCAAATAGCCATTGACCAAGGGGGATTGCCAAATGCCGCGTCCGTAGGTTCCTGCGCGCAAAAGCCCAGGGCCCATTAGAATTTCCAAGTCGTTGACCACGGTGTTGGGCAGCCCTTGCATAAAGGGGACCCAGTCCGTTAGGGTGGCGTCTTTGTAAAAAACTCCCAAGTCCGTGCCGACGTACACCAGACCGTTGCCCCCGGGCTGTTCCACCACGCAGTTGGCCGGAATGTTGGGCAGGGTACCTGAAATATTGGCCCAAGAAATGCCCCCGTTGCCGGTTTCCCACACTTTTTGGCCCGACTGGTAGCCCGAACGAGTTACCCACATCCGGTTGGGGTCGTTGTGGGAAAAGGCAATGCCCGTAATGGTCTGGGTGCTGCCCATGCCCCCGGAAACCAGGGTCCAGGAGGCCCCGCCATTCACGGAGCGGTAGAGCTTGTCGTCGATGGCCGCTGCGAGCACATTTTGATCCGACGGAGACTCTGCCAAGACGTCGATGTTGTTGGTTCCATTCAACGACCCCGAAGTGGCTGCGAAGGTGGTTCCACCGTTGGCTGATTTCCAAACCTGGGTAAATCCGGCATAAAGTACGCTGGAATTGTGCTGGCTCACCAAAAACGGAGTCACCCAATTTCCGCTTCCAGAAGGGGTAAGGTTGAAGGTCGCATTGAACGACTGGCCGCGGTTGGTGCTCTTGCGGAAGTCCCCGTAGTAGATGGACGCATACATGACGTTGGGGTTGTCGTGGGCAATGCCGCAGTCCATGCCGTCGCCGCCCCGCCCGCGGTCAACCCCGTTGTCGTTCAAGTGGGGTCCGTTGTCTTGGGATCCGGCCAAGGTCATCGCCGGTACCGCGTCCGTAACCGCAATTTTGTAGTACTGGGAAATCGATAGTCCCATGTTCTGGGACGACCAAGACGTGGCGCCGCTGTTTGGGGATACGTACATGCCTCCGTCGCACCCGGCCCATACCTCGGCCGTATTCGGCTTGAACGCCAGGGTATGGATATCCGCGTGTACAAAGGGCTTGCCGCCGCCGCCCGTCCAGTGGGCGCTCAACGTCCAGTTGGACCCTCCGTTGGAGGAACGCCAAATGTTGACTCCACCCACCAGGACGACATTTTTGTCCACCGGGGAAGCAGCAATGGCCAAGTCGTACCAGCCTTGGCCGCCGGTGCCGGTGCCGTTCACGCCCCAGTCCAGCAAATTGGGGTTGGTCGGGCCCTTCACCTGCGTCCAAGAGGCTCCGCGGTCGGTTGAGCGGTAAACGCCCAGCAAGCCGTAGTTGTTGGCGCTGTACACGGCGTATACGTAGTTGGTGTCTGCCGAGGTGGTCGCGATTTCGGACCGGATGCAATTGGTTGTGGGCAAACCGGTGGTCACCATGGTCCACGTAGCTCCGAAGTCTGTAGATCGGAATATGCGGCTGTTGTTGTAGGTGCTGGCGTACAGAAGACGGCCGTTCCCGGGAACGCTTTGGACCGTCTGGAAGGTTCCGCCTTGTACCAAGGACCAAGTAGCGCCGCCGTCTGTGGTACGGAAAATACCGTTTCGGGTGGTGGCCACAACGGTGTTCGTCTGCGTGGGGTGCATTGCGAGTCCGGTCACGCGTCGGTTTTGGTCCACGGTCATGGTAAGGCCCGTGGTGTTCCAGGTCTGACCGCCGTCGACGGTCTTCATCACGCCAATGGCGTAGGTGTCGCCCGCGTCCCGATCTCCGGTACCGATGTACATGGTATCGGGATGCAAAGGATCAATGGCGATGGCGCTAACGCCCAAGTTGGGCAATAAATCCGTGTTGGTGGACCAGGTGGCGCCGTTGTCGTCGGAACGCCACAGGCCTCCCGCAGGAGCGCCGGCATACAGCCGGTTGGGCACTGTGGGATGGAACGCAATGGCATTCACCCGTCCAATCCCCGCAATGGCGTTGCCGTCTACCGGCCCGACCAAGCTCCAGTTTCCAATTCCGGTGGTGGATTCGGTGCCGGCGGCCGTGCTGCCCCCTTTTTGCTGGGCCAATTTGGCCTGCAACTCTTGCTGGGCTTGGTACAAGACCGTAGGGCTGGGGCGCTCCCCGCTGGGGTACACCCGAGGCTCCATAAATGCCTGCCACCGGCGGAATTGCTTCCAGCCTTGTCCTTTTTCTACCGGACGGTCTTTCCAGTAGGCCTCAAACGAAGAAACGGCGTCGTACACATTGACCGAATGGTCCATCATGGCATTGACCCATAGGGAGGGCTCCAAAACGGGCGGTGTGACCACACCGGGGACGGTGGTTTGTGCAGAAAGTGCTGCGGAGAAAAATACGGCGGCTAAAGCCGAGAGGACAACGCGGTATTTGCTGTGCATGGCAGAGAATTCTTTAACTACTGCAACACGCAAATGGTGCAACAGGTTTACTGAGGCTTTATCCCCAAATGCAACTCGGTCAACTGCTTGTTGTCGATGGGGCTGGGAGCGTCAATCATGACATCCCGGCCCGCGTTGTTTTTGGGGAAGGCAATATAGTCACGAATGACTTCATCTCCGCCTAACAACGCCACCAAACGGTCAAACCCAAAAGCGATGCCTCCGTGGGGAGGAGCGCCGTATTCAAAGGCATTCAGCAGGAACCCAAATTGCTCCTGTGCCTCCTCCGGGGTAAAGCCGAGGAGAGCGAACATGCGTTCCTGAACCGCGCGGTCGTGGATCCGGATGGAACCGCCACCTATCTCGTTGCCATTCAGTACAATATCGTAGGCATTGGCCCGAACCGACCCGGGGTCGGAATCCAGCAAGCCCATGTCTTCCGGCTTGGGGCTGGTGAAGGGATGGTGCATGGCAAACCAACGCTCGGCCTCTTCGTTCCACTCCAAAAGGGGGAAGTCCAGTACCCACAAGGGGGCAAATTCGTTGGGTTTCCGAAGTCCTTCTTGTTCGGCCACGTGCAACCGCAGCTCGCTCAACGCCTTGCGTGTTTTGGCAGCAGGGCCCGCCAAGACCAGCACCAAATCGCCGGCCACGGCCCCAAAAGCCTCCGCCCAG
>JBIIBX010000178.1:0-3019 GCA_044239185.1 Schleiferiaceae bacterium
GCGCCAAAGCGCCCTGCGTCAAACTGACGATGCCTCCGCCCATGATCATCATAACCAAAGCATTGGAAACCAAAGAAGTTTTGCTGCCCATCCCGGCGATGGCCAAGGTGAAAATGCAGGGCCACAGGGTGGAACTGAACAGACCGACGGACAAAAAGGCGTAAACGGCGAGGGGACCTTCGGCCAGCATGCCCACAGCCAATGCACCGGCGCCCAAGAGGCTGTACAACAGCAACTGCTTGGCGGGATTGCCGTTGGTGGCCCAGTCGGCCAGGATAAGGACCGCTACAGCGGCCAAATACGGCAAGAAACGACCGGGGTCGTATCCGCCCAGGGTGTTCACGGCGAAGAAGAGCCCAAAGGCGGCGGCGGGGAGGATCCACCGTGCCACTTGGCGCTTTAGTCCTTGCAGCCCGAGTGCACCGGAGGAGGACGTCCAGCGGCCAATCATCAAACTGGCCCAGTAGAGGGAAATGTACGGAGCAATGCCTTGGAGGGACACGCCTTGGTACTGCTTGAGGTATTCCGGCAAGTTGTCTGCGGTGGCCACCTCAACCCCGACGTACAAGAAAATAGCGACCATGCCCATCCACACCTGGGGATAGGTATAAATGCTGCGGTGGGCGTCTTCCGCTTGGGATTCGGCCTCGGTTTCCGCATGGGGCTTGCCCAGGTCCATCTTCCAAAAGACGATGGCGAAGAGGACAAAAAGCGCTCCCAGGGCCAGGTAGGGCACCTGAACGGAGGAAATGTCCAAGGCCGAGGCGGTGGATTGCCCGGCGCTGCCAAAGATGGCAAAGCTGACAAGCAGCGGACCGACGGTGGTGCCTACGTTGTTGACGCCACCGGCCAAGCTCAACCGCATGGAACCGGTTTCCGGCGAGCCCAAGGCAATGGCCAAGGGATTGGCCACCGTTTGCTGCAGGCTAAAGCCCAGCCCGACGACGATCAGACCGCTCAGCAGAAGGGGAAACGATGCTGTGTTGGCCGCGGGGATAAACAACAAGGTGCCCAAGGCACTGACCAACAGGCCGTAAGACAGGGCCCGGGCGTAGCCCCACTGCCCAATCAAATCCCGTCCTGCCATCCGGGAAAGTCCCATGTAGAGCAAGGATCCGACGGTGTACGCCACGTAAAAGGCAAAGGCAATCATTTGGCTCTGCCACTGCTCCAGCTGGAGTTTTTCTTTGAAAACGGGAATCAAAATGCCGTTGCTGGCCGCTACAAAGCCCCAAAAGAAAAAGACGGAGACCAAAGTAGCCAAGGAGGTTGCTGTTTTGTTCATGGGTGGAAATGTACGTTTTTCGTTCAAACTTTTGGGCCGTCTGTGCGTTAAACCGGCATGTGGCCATTCAAGAAAAAATCCGAAGCCGACGTATTGCGTGCGCAGTACGACGCTTTGATGAAAGAGAGTTTTGACCTATCCACCCGGGACCGGGCTGCGTCGGACAAGAAACGCGCGGAGGCCGAGGCGGTCATGGATGCGTTGGTGCGCTTGCAGAGCGGTCATTAGCCGTCGGTAGCAGTTGGTAGGGGTTCGCTCGGATTCGGCACGTCGCCGGAACCGTGTGTCATCCCCAGTACCGTGCAAAAGAAAACCCCTTGGCAGCGCGATGCTGCGCAAGGGGTTGTTCCACAAACACACACAAAGAGAAAAGACACGTTAGCGGTTCCGCAGGAACCGCTAACGTGTTTGTTTTTTAGTGACGTACCGCCAAACGGAGAGCGGATGCATTGCGTCCGTTGGTCCAGCGCACGGTGTAGATGCCGTTGGCCAAAACAGACGTTTCGATGCGGTTGTCACCGGCTACTACAGCCTGACGTGCTACCACAGCACCAGCAACGTTTACGATCTCGATGGTGCCCGCCTCAACGGCGTTCAATAGGGCCACGTCGGAGCTGGGGTTGGGAGTCAAAGTGAACAAGGCCGCAGCGTTTTCGTCGGTGCCCAAGCCACATACGTAGCAAGACGCCCAGCAAACAGCAGGCAGGGTGGTGTCACCGGTTACGATCCACACGCGGTTGGTGTAGGTGGCGTTGCCGTTGGTGCAAGGAGCGTTGGGGTCGTTTTGCTCTTGGACGCCCCAGTTGTCAGCGCTGAACTTGTACTCAATGGTGTCTCCAATGTTCAAGTTGATGGTGCGCTCCCAAACGTCGTTGGTGTCGGCGTCGGTCAAAGGCGTGCAGTTGCCGCACCAGCCGTTGAAAGTACCGTTTACTTCAGGCGTGGTGTAGGTACCGGTAAACTCGCTCATGTCCACGCGGAACGTGATGTTTGCAGTTGAAGGTTGTCCGGCGCAAGGATCGCAAGAACCCCAGCATACCGCGGGCAACGTTACGGCTGCAGCAGGAACCACCAAAACACGGTTGGTGTATTGGGTGTTGCCGTTGGTGCAAGGTGCCGTGGGGTTGTTTTGCTCTTGACCGCCCCAGTTGTCGTGCGAGAACTTGTATTCGATAGACGAACCGGTAGCCAAAGGCAGGGTTACGGTCCAAATGCCGTCTCCGTCGGCGTCCGTCATGACGTTGCAGTTGCCGCACCAGCTGTTAAAGGTACCGTTGACTTCCGGCGTGGTGAAGGAACCGGTGTAGTCGTTCATGTCCACCTGGAAGGTGACGTTGGTGGTTTGGGCCGCCAAAGCGATGGCACATACCGCCAGAGCAGAAGTAAGGATTTGCTTCATGGGATTTGGTTAAATTAGAGAGGGTTAAAGGAGTTGGTTTTGAAATGCGGTTTTGAATAATGGTAAAAATTACAAAAACTCTGCAACGAAACTAATAAGAAATTGTTAAAGTTACCATAACTTGCCCCAAGATTTTTAAAAGAATCATGCAAAACTGTACGAAACATGCGGCTTTTCGGGGTGCTTCGGCACGCAAAGAGTCGTTTCTTAATAACCGGATTCGGCCCCTTTTGTTCGGGCTGGGGGTGGTGCTGGCGGGCATTATGGGGGCACAACCTGTGCCAACAAGTGTCCAACCCACACCCAACGGAGGCTGGCAAGTAATGCGCGGCGGA
>JBIIBX010000179.1:0-3012 GCA_044239185.1 Schleiferiaceae bacterium
GCCGAGCCTTAGTTACGTGGTTACTTTGGTTGTTGAGAATGCCTGCGGAGACGATGATACATTGTCTTTCCGGTTAAGTCAAATCGGGCAAGAAGAGATTCCAGAAATCCCCTTGACCCTGTATCCCAATCCTGCATATGCCGGGAATTTGGTATATGGCTTTGTTCCTAACGGTCAATCGGAAAATGTGCAACTCATTTCGCTCAATGGCAGCCGGGTTATTGCCTTGGAATGGGGATCGGAACCCCATTCGGTTCAACTACCCGCTCATCTCTCGCCGGGGTCTTACTGTTTGCTGTGGATGGGAGAAGTGTATCGGTTGATCGTCTTGGCGGAATAGCAGTTCTTCCATTCTGCTTTGAAGCCGGTTTCGTCGTCCCCGAGCCACAGGAAGGGCACCGTGGGGCAATTGAGCAACTTCGCCGTCAAACGAATGGAGATGCTGCAGATTGAGGATGAATCGGCGGTGTATGCGGACAAAGCCGTAAGGCGATAGCCGCTCGAACAGCCGGTCCATTTGCCCTTGGGCAGTGAGCAGGCAGGGCTGTTTTTTGTCGGCGTGGGGCAGTCCCATCCACTGAATGTAGTCCCCTTGCGATTCGAGGTAGGCAACTTCATCCAGGTCCATGCGCATCCATCTTTTACCGGAGCGAACAAATACAAAGCGGTGAGGTAGGGGTTTGTTCATTAAGCAAAGGTCCTGGGTGTAAGGCCCGACATCCGTAGTCAAACGGATAGAAATATTTGTTCCCTGAAAGTCTAGTAAATTCCGTCCTACATTTGACCCATGGCAAAGAGCAAGACCCTCATCGTTGGCGCTGGTATCGCAGGTATAGCAACAGCTATTCGGCAAGCGGTTGCGGGCTATGAGGTGCATGTTTTCGAGGCCAATGCCTATCCGGGCGGGAAGTTATCGCGGTTTAATTTGGGGTCGTATCGATTTGATGCAGGTCCCAGTTTGTTTACGATGCCGCACTGGGTGGACGAACTTTTTGAATTGGCAGGAGAGGTTTCGACGGAGTCCTTTTCGTACCTCAAAGACGATGTGGCCTGCCGGTATTTTTGGAGCGACGGAACCCAGTTGACTGCGTGGGCAGATGCCCATCGCTTTGCGCAAGAAGCCGAACGGGCAACCGGCGAGCCTGCCTCACGGGTTTTGGACCATTTGGACCGGACGCGTGCGCAGTACGAGGCTACGTCGCCTCTTTTCCTGGAATCGTCTTTGCACCGGTTGTCGACGTACAAACCGAAAACCGTCCTCAAGGCGTTGAAGGCTTTAGGCCAATTGGATTTGGACAAGAGCATGGCGGAAGTACACGAACGTTCGATGAGTACCCCCAAGATGCAGCAGTTGTTTCATCGCTTTGCAACCTACAACGGTTCGTCGCCTTACAAGGCGCCGGGTGTACTGGCCATGATTCCGCATTTGGAGCATGGAATCGGCACCTATGTTCCACGCGGGGGAATGGGAGACATTACCGATTCTTTGGTGGCCTTGGCCGAACGGTTGGGGGTGCAATTTCATTACCAGACGTTGGTCCAGGAGATTTGTGTCGAGAAAGGGGAGGTGGTTGGTCTGATAACGGCTACCGGCCAGCGCTGGGAAGCAAAACGGGTGGTTTCCAACATGGATGTTGTCCCAACGTACCGTAAGCTTTTGCCCAATTGGCCCGCCCCTGAGAAAATTCTGGCGCAGGAGCGAAGCAGCTCGGCCCTTATTTTTTACTGGGGGATTAAGAACACCTTTCCATCCTTGGGTCTCCACAATATTTTCTTTTCCGACGACTATCCCCAAGAATTCAAAGCCCTGTTTGAAGACCATTTGCCCGGCGAAGATCCTACGGTGTATGTCAACATTACCAGCAAGTGGGTTCCGGGCGAAGCCCCTTCGGGAGCAGAAAATTGGTTTGTCATGGTCAATGCCCCGGCTGATTACGGACAAGATTGGGAAGCATTGCGAAACCAAGTGAGGGCAAAAGTTGTGGCAAAACTTTCTGGCCATTTGGGTGTAAATCTGGAAGAACTCATTGAAGTCGAGACCTTTTTAGATCCCCCGGGCATTGAAAAAGCCACGCAGTCCTACCGAGGAGCCTTGTATGGCGCGGCGTCGAACAACCGTTTGGCAGCATTTTTGCGGCACCCGAACAAAGGAAAGGGGCCCAAAGGACTTTTTCATGTAGGTGGAAGTGTTCATCCAGGTGGAGGGATCCCGTTGTGTTTAATGAGTGCAAAAATTACAAATCAATGGATGCTAGAAAGTTAGCCTTGTTGATTCCCGCTGTGGGAGCCATTTTATCGTCCTGCGAACCCCAGGTGTATTGTACCCAAGAGTTTCGCATGTTTGATGCGGTCGTACTTGGACCCGTACCCACCGAGGTATATACCGTGGATTTAACCACCGGCGATACGCTTCGCAACCAACACGTAGGGGGCTATCCTTCAGCTGTTTATGGTGTTGGTTCGGATGGGTTGATCCAAAACCAGGGCTACAACAGCACGCGTTCGTATTCGTTTGTAGTAGAACGCGCTGGGCTAGCACCGTGCGTGACCCCGTTCGTTTTTCAAGCCGATGCATGCCATATTAGCAAGGTTTCTGGCCCGGATACGGTCGTTTGCCCATAGCCATGAACAACCAAGGGAAATCGGCGGTCTCCTTTTGTTCCATGCTGGTGGTACTTCTGTTGGCTGCAGCATGCCAACTTCAGGAGGGTTCTTCTGAGTACGCTGCCCAAGAAGAAGGAGCGGTCCTTCGTTGGGAGGAAGTGGCTGCCCAAATCCCCAAAGGGATTTCTAAGTCGGATTCCCTTGCCTTGTCAAAAAACATCATTCGCGATTGGCGATTGAGAAAAAACTGGCTTTCTCAAGCCGAATCCCAAATGGGAAACGACTTGGATTCATTTGAAGTGGTGGTTCAACGGTACAGAGAGGATTTGTTGATTCTCACCTACCGAAACCAATTGGCTCAGCAAAAAGTGGATACCAATGTATCCAATCAAGAATTGAGATCATGGT
>JBIIBX010000180.1:0-3002 GCA_044239185.1 Schleiferiaceae bacterium
AATTGCCCCATCGTCTAATTGGCAGGACAGCAGATTTTGGTTCTGTACGTCAAGGTTCGAGTCCTTGTGGGGCAACTTCATAAGATCCTAACATTCTGTTTATCAGTTTGTTAGGGTTTTTTATTTAGACTCGATGTGCGCCCAGTTTAATTCCATAAATTGCTACGTGATGAGCACCGAGCCAGGCTTTACGGACGCGGAACATACGGACGTCGGACATCCAATGAAGGTCCGAGATGGAGCAAGCAATGGCTAAGCGGGGTTTGATCTTTTTTGTGCTGCTGCTTGCTGCGCTCCAAAGTACGGCAGCAGAAGCGGTGGCAGACACGAGCAAAGACCGGGGCACCACCCTGATCCCGTTGTTTTACTATACACCTGATACGCGTTTTGCCTTGGGAGCCGCCGGAGTCTACTATTTTAGAACCCAAAGCAGCCACGACAGCCTACCGAGACCGCGCCTGTCTTATGTGCAGGCTCTGGCCGACTACACCCAAAACAAGCAGCTCGACCTTTGGGCCGTTTGGTCCGTCTTTACCAACAACGAAGACTATTTGCTGCGCGGTGAAACGCGCTACCGAAATTTTCCGGATCGATTTTACGGCATTGGCAACAACAGCAGCGACGAAGACATGGAGCGCTACTACTACGACCTCATGAGTTTTAAAGCGCTCTTTATGAAGCGATTTGGGCGTCATCTCTTTGCCGGATTGGACTACCACCTGCGGCGCGAGTACAATTTTGAGTACTACGACGACTTAAATTTGGTGGACGGAACCGTGCCGGGCTACCAAGGTGGCGTGGGTTCTGCTTTGGGAATCGTGGTTTCTAAGGACAGTCGGGACAACGTGGTCAACGCTTACAAGGGTCAGTTTTTTGAGTTTTCGTCCTACTTTTTTAACAATGCATGGGGCGGAACCTTCAATTTTACCGCGCTCAATGGCCTCTATAATTCCTACACGGAGCTGCGGCCCGGGTGGATTTTAGCAACCAATTCTCGGATTAACCTCAACTTTGGAGAAGTACCTTTTTTGGACATGGCCAAGGTCGGAGGCGAAGAAATGCTGCGCGGCTATGCGGCTAACCGATACCGAGACCACCATTTCGTTGGCAGCCAGGCCGAGCTGCGCATGCCCCTGTACCGGCGCTTTAGGGCAGTGGCCTTTGTTGGATTGGGGGAGGTATTCCGCCAACCTTCTCAGGTGCAGTGGAGCAACCTGAAGTACAGCTTCGGGGGCGGTTTGCGCTATGCGATGAACGAGTCAGAGCGTCTAAATATTCGTCTGGACTACGGCTTGGGCCGCGGATCAAGTAGTTTTTATTTCTCGGTTACCGAGGCTTTTTGACGAGGGTTCAACCGAGGTATCCCCAGCCCATCGAATCCGCGAAGAGGTAGAGGTTCAAGAGCATGAAGAACAGGGCCGGAAGCGAAACGAGCAGTCCGTCGTTCATTCTAATTCTAACAATAAGTCCGCTCAGCATGAGCAGGCCCAGGCCCAGGGAGGCAAGGCTTAAAATGGGTTTAAAAAAGAACCCCACCAGAAGGCCTGTGGCCCCTAAAATTTGCAGCACAATGGTCAGGAGTCCTATTTTTTCCAGGTTGAATCGCTTGAATTCGCTTTTCATGTGGGGAGATAGAAAATAGGACGCGGCATAGGCGTAGAACGACAGACTCGATACGAGAATGCCCACGTTGATTAAGGAGGCACTCACCCCTTAGTTAGCGCTAAAAGCCAGGATGGCGCACAGTGCCAAAAGAAGGAAGGAGGGGATGTGCTTTACCAAAGGATTCTTAACGCTGAAGTGAAAGTACTGAGCTGCTACCATGAACAGGCCCATCAGTACTGCCGGGATTTGCACAAGCGAAGGGTACCAAATTCCAGCAACGATTAGGGTGGCCAGCGCAATTTTAGAGACCCCCACCAGGCTGCGCGTTAAGTCGCTCAGGCCAAAAAGCGAAAATTCTTTGACTACGTTGTGGAAGCGAAAGGTCCAAACAAAGGCAACCGAAAGCCCAAGGGTTAATTGTAGTAAGCTGGTGAAGTTGTCCATCGTTTGCGTGTTTTTTTAAATGTACGTCGTTGCGTTCAATCGGCCAAACGGCAGGGGTCGTTCAGGGCTCTGAAGGGCTACCTTGCTCTTGAATACTGCCCGGAGGTACGGATGGGTTTGTTAGGTGCGCACCGCAGAGTTCTTTTGCCGTAATTATCCCCCACGTCAGAAACATCTAGCCCCCGTCGGTGTTACCTTGGGGTATGATCGACGGTATACCATTCAACCCCGGCAAGGGTTTCCTCTTCAGCAAGCAGGTTCCCAAGGAGGAAGAACCCTTCGATCGGGTGTTCGGGATTTTTAAAGAGCTGCTCACCCACACGTCGGGCGACGTGGAGGAAGCGTTTGACTGGTTGGAGGAGCTGGACGCGGAATACAGCATCTTTTCCGCGGCGTACACCCTGGAGCAATTCAAGGAAGACCTGATCAAGCGGGGATACCTGCGCGAGGAATTGGAGCCGTCGGAAGACGGCGAAGGCGGCGAAGGGCCGGGAAATTCCCGCCAAGTGCTCACGGCCAAACTTGAGGCGGCCCTGCGGGAACACGCTTTGGACCAAATATTTGGCAAGCTGAAAAAATCGGGCGTCGGCAACCACCGCACCTCCAAATTGGGCGCGGGCGACGAGCGGGACGGCGAAACCAGGAGTTTTCAGTTTGGGGACGGGCTGTCCAACCTCAACATGTCGGAAAGCTTGAAAAATGCGCAGGTGAACCACGGTATAGCCGACCTGCACCTGACCGAGTCGGACTTGGTGGTGGAGGAAACCACGTTCAAGGCCCAGATGAGCACGGTGCTGATGATCGACATCAGCCACTCCATGATTCTGTACGGCGAGGACCGCATTACGCCCGCCAAAAAGGTGGCGATGGCTTTGGTGGAGCTTATCCACCGGAAGTACCCCAAAGACGGCATCGACGTCCTTGTTTTTGGCAACGAGGCGTGGCCCATCCCC
>JBIIBX010000223.1:0-32884 GCA_044239185.1 Schleiferiaceae bacterium
TGTTTTGAACGCAATCGCGGGCAAAAAATGCCCCAATTCGTGCAAAACAATCAAGATCGAAAGACTGAGAATCAGCTGTGCCAGTTGAATAACCATAGTGCGTAAAAATCGTCCAAATTCACCCCCGTCTGGGAGGAATGCGAAGGTACGAGGAATTCCTGTGTGTACCTTCGTGCCCATGTTGGAACACCGCCTCAACGACCTCCTCCTGGACCTCTACTCCTCCAGCCAACCCGAGCTCACCCCCCTGGGCCCCGGCCACGCCCTCCTGCTCCTCAACAACCGCAGCTACGACGTCCGCATCATCTCCCACCTCCCCGACCAAAAACGCGTCCGCCTCTGGGTCAACGGCCACGACCTCACCGTCCAGTCCACCACCGCCCTGGACCGACTCCTGATCTCCATGGGCATGAACAGCGGCGCCACCCGCAAAGTCAAGGAGCTCAAAGCCCCCATGCCCGGCATGGTCCTCTCCATCGCCGTCGCCCCCGGCCAAACCGTCTCCGAAGGCGACCCCCTCATCGTGCTCGAGGCCATGAAAATGGAGAACAACCTCAAATCCCCCACCGACGGCACCATCAAATCCATCCACGTCGACGCTGGAAAACCCGTCGAAAAGGGCGCCGTCCTCCTCACCTTCGCCTAACTCCACGACTTACGCACTATTTGTGTGTGAGATTGATTTAGACTTTTGTTTTTGTCTGAATTTCAGTGATTTAGCGCCGAGCTCCTGCCGATATGTCCGACAACCCTGTCGACATATCCAACCAATTCAGACGACTTATCAAGCACAATGGTTCGTAAAGCAAACACATTGGGTCGTAAATCAAACACAACGGTCAACATATCGACCACCCCATCTCCTGCAACGGCCACCGCTTTGGAAACTGCTCCGAGCATGAGGGTGCAACTGGATGACTTACCGGCAACCCCCTCTTTTTCTGGACGACTTACGCACCATTGTGTGTGAGATCGAAACCATTCTGACCGACTTACGCACCATTGTGCGTGATTTATCGCACCATTACGCTTAACATAACCAACCAGTTGGACGGTTTAGCGAACACGCCAGCCTCTCCTCCCAGGAGTTCCCCCACCCTTTGGCAGCCGCCGTTCCCCCTGCCCAACCACGCGCATTAACTTCCTCACTCTGGGGACATTGGAAAAAGTTTTCAACAACAAATAGCACCCAAATCCGCGCCCCGCAAGGCCTCATTAAACGTTTTAAACATTCTTCACAAGAACTTAATACCCAGGCAACACCACGCAAAAACACCAAATTCTATTTTTGCACCCAAACCCTCATTAACATGAAAAAACTTACCCAAATCGGCCTTTTTGCCCTCCTGATGCTGGCTACCGCCACCGCCTGGGCCCAAAACGCCACCACCGCCTCCATCGTAGGCAAAGTCCTCGGAAAAAGCGGTGAAGCCCTCCAAAGCGCCGGCATCGTCGCCGTCCACACCCCCTCCGGGTCCCGCTACACCGCCATGACCGACGCCACCGGCCGCTTCATGATGGACGGACTCCGCGTCGGCGGCCCCTACACCCTGAAAGTGACCTCCCTCGGTTACACCACCGAAACCCGCGACGGTCTCCAATTGAGCCTGGGCCAAAGCCTGCGCCTCAACATCACCATGGGAGAAAGCGTCACCCAACTAAGTGACGTTGTCATTGCAGCGAACAAGAACGAAGTCATGAACTCCCAGCGCACCGGCGCCGCTACCAACGTAAGCGCCCAGACCCTGGCCACCATGCCTACCTTCAGCCGCTCCTTGAACGACTTCGTTCGTTTGACCCCCCAGAGCCGCCCTTCTTCCGTTGCCTCCACGGCCGGATCCGGCGTTTCCTTCGCGGGCAACGACAGCCGCTTCAACAACCTCACCATCGACGGCTCCATCTTCAACAACAGCTTCGGTCTGGCCTCCTCTCCCGGCGGACAAACCAACTCCACCCCCATCTCCTTGGACGCTATCCAGGAAGTACAAGTAAACATCGCTCCTTTTGACGTCCGCCAAGGCGGCTTCACCGGCGCCGGCATCAACGCCGTAACGCGTTCCGGCTCCAACACCGTGGAAGGCTCCATGTTCACCAACATCCGGAACCAGTCCATGCTGGGAGACACCATCCGCTACACCAAGTCCGACGGCACCAAGTCCGGCTCTGCCGTAAAAGTCAACGACTTCCAAGTGCAGCAATTCGGCTTCCGTCTGGGCGGCCCCATCAAGAAAGACAAGATCTTCTTCTTCATCAATGCCGAAGGCGAGCGTCGTTCTGACCCCGCCACCCTGTTCACGGCCAAAGACGCCAACTCAGACCCCACCGATCCCAACGTTACCCGTGTGGACCGCGCAGAAATGGTTGCTCTGTCTACCTTCTTGAAAGACAAGTACGGCTACGAAACCGGCCGCATCGACGGATACAACCTGGACACCTACTCCAACAAGGCCCTGGCCAAATTGGACTTCAACATCAACGACAACAACAAGGCGTCCATCCGCTACAACTACCTGCGCTCTCGCCGCGACGTTCTGTCGTCCAACTCAGGCGTCGTTTCTGGCAACCGCAACGGTACCAAGAACGCGATGAACTTCGAGAACACCAACTACGTCATCAACAACGACATCCACTCGGTCATTGGCGAATGGAACACCCGCGTGGGCAACCAGTTGTCCAACCAGTTCCAGGTGGGCTTCACCGCCAACCGCGACTACCGCAGCTCCAAGGGCGGCATTTTCCCGTTGGTAGACATCATGAAGGACGGAAGCACCTACACTTCCTTCGGTTACGAGCCCTTCACTCCTAACAACCGCTTGAATACCAACACCTTCCAGTTGCAAAACAACACCACGTGGTACAAGGGCGCGCACACCATCACCGGCGGCGTGAACTTCGAGTACTTCACTTTTGAGAACACCTTCACGCCTACCTACTACGGCCAGTACGTGTTCAACAGCTTGGATGACTTCTACGCCATCGCCAACGAAGCCGCCGGTTCCGACACCTTGGAACTGCGCCGCTACGCCCTGACCTACTCCGCTTTGGAAAACCAGGCCCTGCCTACCGCCACCACCCGCGTGGCCATGCCCGGCGCCTACATCCAAGACGTGTACAGCGCGTTGGACGACAAGTTGAAAGTGACCGTGGGCGTTCGTGTGGACGTTCCTATGTTCGCCAACACCGCCCTGAACAACGACACCGTTGAGACCCTGACCTTCCTGGACCCCAACGGAGCCGAGAAGCAATTCTCTACCGGCCAGTTGCCCAGCACCAACCCCTTGTTCTCTCCCCGCGTCGGCTTCAACTACGACGTACTGGGCGATCGCACCCTGCAGATCCGCGGCGGTAGCGGCTTGTTCAGCGGCCGTCCTCCTTTCGTGTGGATCTCCAACCAAGTGGGTAACAACGGCATCCTGACCGGCTCTTTGCGTTCCGACAACACCACGAACTACGCGTTCAGCCCCAACGTCGAGCAGCACATCCCCGCCAACCCCACCTTGCCTTCTTCCTACGCCTTGGCCCTTACGGAGCGCAACTTCCGCTTCCCCCAGACCTGGCGTACGAACATCGCCATCGACAAGCAGTTGAAAGGCGGCTGGGTAGCTACCCTGGAGGCCATCTACTCCAAGACGGTGAACAACATCGTTTACTACAACGCCAACCAGGTGTTGTCTGACAGCACCTTGAACGCTGCCAACGGTTTGCGCCCCATCTTCCCCGGCGCCGGACTGTCCAGCTCTGCTCAGAACAACGCCATGCGCGAAAACGACTTCGTGACCGACGCTATCGTATTGGGCAACACCAACGCCGGATACTCCTACAGCATCACCGCAAAATTGGAGAAGCAATTCGCCAAAAACTGGTACGCCATGGCCGCCTACAACTTCGGCGAAGCCAAAGACATGATCACCGGCGGATCCATTGCCTACTCTTCTTGGCGCGACAACTTCACCGTGAACGGCAACAACCGCCCCGACTTGGCTTACTCCGACTTTGACCAGCGCCACCGCGTGATCGCTGCCGGTACGTACCGCCTCAACCTGGGCAAGCACTCCACCACGTCCTTCAGCGCCTTCTACCAAGGCTACAACCAAGGCCGCGCTACCCTGCGTATCGTAGGCGACGTCAACGGCGACCAATTGGCGGGCAACGACCTCATGTGGGTTCCCACCAACGCCGACGACTTGACCTGGTCGGACATCAAGACCTCTGCAGGCGACATTATCTACACCATCCAGGAGCAGAAAGACGCTTTCACCGCGTACTTGGCCAACAACGCTTACGCAAACGGCCGCAAGGGCAACTACACCGAGCGCAACGGCATCATCCTCCCTTGGTTGAACCAAATCGACTTGGGCATCCAGCAGGACTTCGCCATCAAAACCGGCAACACCACCCAGCGCTTCCAACTGCGCCTGGACCTTTACAACGCCGGCAATTTGATCAACAGCTCTTGGGGCGTAGCAGACCGTCTGGTCTTGACTGCACCTTTGACCTACAACATCAAGAACCAAACCTACAACTACACCATGACCAACGGCGAGCTGCGCACCGAGTCTTACGACAAGGACGCCAGCCTCAACTCGGTATGGCAGATGCAAGTGGGCGTTCGCTACTTCTTCAACTAAGCGGCGATTTTTTCAAACCGCCGAAAGGGGGGGGCTCATTCCGAGCTCCCCCTTTTTATTTGCCTAAATTTCAGAGCTTTAGCTCCTCATCCCTGCCGAAATATCCGACAACCCTGTCGACATATCCAACCAATTCAGACGACTTATAAAGCACAATGGTTCGTAAAGCAAACACATTGGGTCGTAAATCAAACACAACGGTCAACATATCGACCACCCCATCTCCCATCACGCTGATCGCCCCGGAGACCGTTCCGAGCATGTAAGGTTGCTCCAGATACGTCTTGCGGCTAGACGCTGCAGAGCACGGCAGGGTGCAACTGGACGACTTACCGGCACCCCCCTCTTTTTCTGGATGACTTACGCACCATTGTGCGTGAGATAGAAACCATTCTGACCGACTTACGCACCATTGTGCGTGATTTACCGTCCAAAAACCGCCGTTTTTGACCAATTCCGACACCCAAAATCCAAAAATAACATTGATTATCAGCGCGTTAACCAAAAAACGCACAAAAAACGCTCAATCCGCCCCGCCCGACGAATCCTCCCGCTCCAAATCCCGCCGATCCTTCTTCGTCGGCCGTCCCATCCCCCTGGGCCGCGTTAACTTCTGCGCCAAGTTTAGGAACTCCTTCTTGTCCAGCTCCTCCTTGGGGGTGGTGCTCGTTACGTAGTTCGGGACCAACGCCGCGCCGACGCGCGACGTCGGAAGGTTCTCGATGCGGTAAGACTCCTTGTATCCGTGCTGCCGCAGGTCAAAGGCCTCCCCGGCCTTGAAGACCTTGGAGGGCTTGAGCAATTGGTCGCCTTGGCTCACGCGGCCCGCCTTGAGGGCATCCGCCGCCAACGCCCGCGTCTTGAACAGACGCACCGCCCACAAAAATTTGTCTGCGCGCACCGCTCGGGGCGTTAGGCCACCGGGTGCACGTGCACCAGCTGCGTGAACTCCGCCCGACGGGCCGCCACTTCGTCGGTGGTGAGGGTGTGCAGGCGTTCGGTGCCGAATTTCTCCACGCAGAAGCTGGCCATGGTGGCGGCGTACAACAACGCGCGCTTCATGTTTTCGAAGGAGATGTCGTCGGTTTGGGCCAAGTAGCCAATGAAACCGCCCGCGAAGGTGTCTCCGGCGCCGGTGGGGTCCACGACGTCGGCCAGTGGAAGGGCGGGGGCGAAGAAAATTTCGTCGTTGGCGCCAAAGAGGAGCGCGCCGTGCTCGCCTTTTTTGATGATCAAGATCTTGGGGCCCATGGTGCGGATTTTGCGCGCGGCCTTCACCAAGTTCAGTTCGCCGGACAGGAGACGGGCTTCCTCGTCGTTGATGGTGAGCACGTCGACCTCGTGGAGGGCCTCCAGCAAGTCGGGCAAGGCGTTCTCCATCCAGAAGTTCATGGTGTCCAGCACAATGAGTTTGGGGCGCTGGGGCAGCTGGGCCAAGACGCGTTTTTGCACCGCGGGCACCAAATTTCCGAGCATCAAGTAGCGGCAGTGGAAGTAGGCTTCCGGCACGACGGGGTCAAAGTCGGCCAGCACATTCAACTGGGTGTCCACGGTGTCCCGCGAATTCATGTCGAGGTGGTACTTGCCGCTCCAGAAGAACGTCTTTTCGTCGGCCTTGATCTGCAGTCCGGCCAGGTCGACCCCTTTGGAGGCCAGCAGGTCCATGTGTTCCTGGGGGAAGTCGCCGCCGACCACAGAAACCAGGTGGCTTTTGGGCACAAAGTGGCTGGCGCTCATTCCGATGTAGGTGGCCGCACCGCCCAGAATTTTGTCGGTCTTCCCAAAAGGAGTTTCCAAGGCGTCGAATGCGACGGTTCCAACGATCAAAAGGCCCATAATTGCTCGGTTTTGCAGATTTTCAGCAAATATACCGCTCCCCTCCGGGATTTTACGGACCCGACGTTTGCGAATTTGCCTGCGCCTTCGTAATATTGCAACCCCATTTACGGGACATTCCTCCTTAGCTCAGTTGGTTAGAGCATCTGACTGTTAATCAGAGGGTCGCTGGTTCGAGTCCAGCAGGAGGAGCTCTCAAAATCAAGCACTTACATCGAAAGACGTAGGTGCTTTTTTCATTATTTGCATACAATTTGCATACAAAATCGGACCAAAACGTTGAAATGAGTCCGCAAATGACGGCAAACAAGCGGCCCTTTGATCGGCTCAGCTGGGCCATGATTTTGGGTTTGTTGTGTTCGTTTGGGTGGTCGTTCTAGCCCCTTTTGGGACTCATCGGCTGATCGACACTGTTCGCCTTTAGACGCCCTTCGCGCAAAAATCTGCCGTTTGTCCCGTGAACTGCCTGTACCATTCCGTACCAAAGTGTTCCAAACTGTTCGCTTTCAGGTTGTTGAAAACCATGATTTATCAACATTTACCGTTATTCATTGCGCAATAACCTGCAATTCTAAGCAGCCAATGAGCACACTTTTGGCATCTCTGCCAATAACACGTTAAATAATAGTCATTTAACCTCGTTTCACGGTTATTAACAGGTATTGTGACTCCCGTCTAGCGGCTTATGGTCGGTGGATTTTTGCTGTTACTTGTCCCCACTATGAATGCATTTACCTTACTCTCTTTGGACGAAGTGGCCCCGTGCCAAGACCTGTGTGATAAGCTTGAAGGTCTGACTCGATTTCAGCCCTCCCGACGATTTCAAGAGTTGGATTTGGGGCTATTCAATGTGGTCCCCGAGTACTTTTTTCCCTATTGCCTTGAATTTGCTAGGCCGATACTGCGCGAGATCCTAAGTGCGCATTTCAGTAATTCTCCAAACGGCCTTGGTGAATTTGACACGCGCGGTCTGCAGCGTTGCATCGGCACACTCTACGACGGCAACCCTGCTTGGCTAAGCGAATGGATTTCTGTGGCACGTGAGTTTTTTCACGGCCGCGCAGATGCCATGGAATTTACCGACCCTGTCGATGCCATAGCCCCCGTGCCGCAGATTTGCCGCCGCGGCATGTACAGTGAGATGGCATTTATTTACAAGGCCATGCTCGCTACTAAAATGGTGTGGACCATCCTCGCTCAAGAGCGTCCCTCCATCAACGCCCTTCTCACCTCAAGCCAGCGGACCCTAATGGATTTGGTCGAGGTACCCGAGCATTTGCAGAAGGAGCTCAAGGAATGTATGCCAGAGATGTTGGGAGAAATTCGAGAGTCCTGCTTGGACGAAGACGAGCACCATGACGAGGGCGGAGATTTCAACGACTCAAAAACTCTTGAAAACGCCGAGATGGCCATGGTCATGCACTTTCTACTTCGTGAAGCCAACATTAATCAATGCGACATGACCGCCGTCACTCGGCTCACGGTGGCCTTAAGCGGAAGGGGATACGACAACCTCTACAAGAAAATCCGCGACCCCTTTCAGGGTAATCAACGCATGGTTTTGAAGCGAATGCTGCGAATCAAACCATTAATTGAGGACCTTCGAAATGAATCCATCATGCTGAAATTCAACAAAGAGATGCAGAAACTGAGAATCTAGGGTGCCCCCTAGGGTACGCGGTGGGGTGACCCTAAGGGACAGGCACCCAAAACCTTTGCGCAGTAATCATAAAAACAACTGCCAAATGGACCCCATCATTCTCACCAGCAAAGAAGAACTTCAGGCCTTAATCCGCGAATCCTACCGGGCACTTCGCGAGGGCGAAGAGGCCGTGCCCACAATCATCACCATTGACCCGCAGCCACTGCTAACCGTCGATGAAGCCGTCGAATACCTGCGCATCTCAAAGAATACCCTCTACGGCTATACCTCCAAGGGATGCATTCCTCACATCAAGCAGGGTAAGCGTGTGCTGTTTCGCAAGAGCCAGCTCGACGCATGGTTGGATGCCAAGCAACGCGGCACCGCGCAATGACCCGCACTCAACGATTACAGCTGCAGCATCTCATTTGCGCCATCGACACCGCGCTCGCTGAAGAATCCTCAGCAGAGGGTGCCGTCACACTTTCTAAGGAATCCCTAGTACGGCATCTAGACGTTTTGAAACGGATTCTGGAAGGCTCCAATGAGAAATCCCTAGGGGAGACGCCGCTTCGCCGTGCCTTGCGGCACATTCTCAAGCACCACCCCGAGGTGAACACCGTCTTGGCGGTGTATCGATTCCGGGACGACCGTCCCGCGGGCTGTCCCTTCTACCTGTCCCTTAACGCCCTGTACCACGGAACATGAAATCACCCATCTTTACCGTGCGCACCGCCAACCGCTGTCTGGAAGACGCCAAGCAGATACCCACGCCCATGATGCTCATCGACGAACTTTGGTTTGAGCAGGAACTGTGCATCTTGTTTGCCGACACCAACGTGGGGAAGTCGCTGCTGGCCGTACAGGTCGCCCAGTCCATTGCCAGCGGGACGGCGATCCCCGGATTTCAACTCGGCGTCCCGGGACAGGGGGTGCTGTACTATGACTTTGAATTCAACGACAAGCAGTTTGAGCAGCGCTACACCAATCCCCCTGGGATTTCCTTCACCTTCTCACCCAATTTGTACCGAATCGGCTACAATCCCGACTGCAAAGCACCACGAATACGAAGCCAAGACGTCTTCGCCGAAATCCGCAGCCACATTGAACGCTACCGCTCCCGTGTGCTGATCATCGACAACCTATCCTACTTCGCGGGGAATTCGCTTGAAACCGCTCAGGAGGCCATTGACTTTATGCGTGAGATGAAAGTCCTTAAAGAGGAATTTCGCCTTTCGATCATGCTCTTAGCCCATACCCCCAAGCGAAACAAGAGTTTATCGATCACCGAAGCAGACCTCGCCGGATCTGCCGGCTTGTCGCGCTTGGCCGACAGCCTTATCGCCATCGGTAAAGGCTGCGAGTCCACCGACCAGCGCTACATCAAGCAGATCAAGGTGCGCTCGGCAGTACTCAACCATGGCGCCGAAAATGTGATCAAATGCCGGCTTGCCCCAAGAAATGGATTGCTCGGATTTGTGTTTGAAGGTTATTGCGAGGAGTCCGACTTACTGCGTGCCGCCGATCGCTCCGACATCAACGACCAAGTCCTGGGTCTGCATGCACAATACCCCGATCTCTCTCAAGCGGAAATTGCACGCCAAGTGGGGGTCAATAAGATGCGCGTAAGCCGAATACTCGCTCGAGAAGACTCCAGGGATAAAGCGTAACATGATGTTACCTTTTGGCCTGACCGCAACACGGTATTACGCTTGAATGAACCATGTAATCTTCTGATTTTCATCATACTACAATTATCAGTAGTATAAAACAACCTAAATGGGCGTAACGTAACATGTTACGATATGCCCTTTCGGCACAAGTCCCCTTTGGCTGAACACTGGAGCCATGATCAACTTGCGCCCCTGCGGGCATTCGAAAACGTGATTCAGGATTTACTGAACCGTCATGGGGAGTTTGTTCCCAAAAACCCACTTCTTAGATATCTACTCTCCAGAAATATCCGGTGACCCGAAGAAACCCCTCAGGCAAAGTGAAAAACCAAATCCTAAACGTCAAAAGTTATCAACGGGTGGTACAGTTTGCCGCGGACTTAGTGGTACAGTTTGACGCGAATTTTGCACTCAGCTCGAACTACCAACTGAATAAGCATGAACATGCTTAATATTAATTAAATCCGTATTTGTAATATTATTCAAATCAAAAAATCGCTTTGCACTTTCTGAACAGAACAAGAGTAAGGTGTTTTCCGGTGAAAAAAAGTCCGAACCATCCCAAGTGTTATAATCAAACTTATAGCCCTTATAAAAACCAGCTTCCTTCGGCTTTTCAAGTTCTCCACATCTTCCCGTAACTTGGAATCCGAAGTATTTTTCTGTTCTCCCGACAATCCTTATTTCATAACAACTCCATCCGGTTAGCCCTGATGCAATTAAAAGATTGTACACCCTTTCGGAAATTGCAAAATTGAACGGGTCCTGAAAATGAGCTATATCATAAAATTTATTACCCTCATTAATGCGCACCAAAAATGGTATTTCCTTAGTGACATTTCCAAGGAATAGGGATTTTTCATCATAATCCTTCATTGATTCAAAAAGAATTTCATTTCTCCTTTGAGCCCATTGAAAATTATAAAATGTATTCATAACTAAAATCCGTAACTTTTCATTAATAAACTACCAAAACTTTCGATCTGTTCACGTGTGGCATTAGGATTTGACCGAAAAAACTCAGACCACGAATTATTGTACGAATTAGCGGCATTTCTATGGGATCCACTTTTCCACCAAGTTAAATACTTGGGGTCGTGGATATTAATCCCAGACCTTTGAAAATAAGCTTGAAATTTATTTGATTGTGGAAATATGTGATGTGCGTCCATTCCAATCCCTTTGTGGCCAGTAAGTACTTTAAGATTATGTCTGTAATTACTCTTGGTAAATGATTTGAAAACTTGATTGCCTGTTTCTAATGCCGCTCCACCGACGGACTCACTTTTCGAAATTCTCTTTAATTTTTTAAAGAATTTCAGGTACTTATTGATCTTAAGTATTTTTGCCGCGTCTCCCATGTATGGTATTATGCCAAACATTGATAAACCTGCAGATAAATACTGTTTATTTTCAATTGATATTTGAGCTGAAATTTGATCACAAATGGGACTTGGGTCAAACATTCCCATTAGGTCGAATATAACAGCAAGATCTTCTTTTAAATCATATTTCTGAAACCCGTCAAACTTTATTGATCTAATGAAATCCCCTCCCAATCTTTTCGGGAACATGTTTGCAACATCATAAAGATTTATTTGAGCATTGATGTTTGAGAAGTCTGGTAATTGTAAGATCAAAACACTACCATCTATAGCTCTGAGTATCACATTAGAGGGGCGTTTGTCAATTACGTCGGCAGAGTGTAAATGAATTTTCTTCTCAACTTCACATTCATCCATTGGCGGATCCCCTGGACCGGTTTTCACTTCTTTACAAAGCAGTCCAGTGGGATCTATTCGGTTAATGGGGTTGTTGAGGGTATAGTTGTAGGGGGTCACCCAGTTTCTCAGGTGTGCTAAGGGGTCTGGGCTGATCCAGATGCTCCACTTTGCGTTATAGAACCTCGCGACGTTGTAGGTGAGCCCTGTTTCGGGGTCGTAGATGGCGCCTTTAAACTTATAGGGGTTCGAGTAGCCAGAGTTGTTGGCACTTTGGCTGACGAGTCCTTCCCCGAACGGTGAGTACAGGCTGTACTCATAGGCCATACCGGCGAGGTCGGTCACGAACTCCGTAGACCCTTTATGATCGTGGTGGTACCAGTAGATAAATGGATAGAGGGTGCAGTCGTAGGACCGGTTGGGTTGATTGGGATCCAGGCATTCGCAGTAGGCGGTCATGTCCATGGGGAACACAAACGCATTAAACTCACCTTCTCCCCAACAGGCATCCCGGTCGCCCACACTGTAGATGTACTGCGGCAGGAGTTGCGCCATAAGTGTTGAACACTCCACAGCATATCCTAATGGTAGAGCCATACGGCACAAGTCCTCCAGCACGATGTTGTTGGGGGTGGCGGAGGCGGGGGCGGGGTTGGGATTAAAGCTTCCGTCGCCGTCGGGATCGTAGGACCCGAAGTAGGAGGTGTACTCCGTGGGCTCGCTTCCGTACGAGTAGTTCACGCGGGGTTCCACCTGCAGTCGTGTGGCGATGCGCTCATCTCCGGCAAAGTAGTGCTTGGAGACCTCCACGTCGTTGCGGTACATCTCAAAGACGTAGTGCGATCCGGCATAGACGATGTAGGGCATGACGCTGTGGGTGGTCGTGGGATTTCCGTTCTGGTAAACGGTCGCCGTAGTCAGGGTCGACTTCATCAGGCGCGTGCCCATCCAATCGTAGACGTTGTGGTGCAGTCCCCCGTTGTTCTTGGTTCCGCGAAGGCGCATGTCCTTATCCCAGACGTGGGTGGTGTGTTCTTTCGTCTTGGCGTTGTCAATTTGCTTGATTCCGCCGCGGGCGTTGTAGGACACGTTAATATTAAACCCGTCCTCCACAATTTTAGTGAGCTGATGCACCTCCGCTGACGCGCCGTACTGGTAGCTCAAGGTATAGTCCATCGTGGCGTGCGGCGTGCCGCCCGGCCCCACAAAGCCCTGATCCTTGGCCAGAATGCGCCCGTCCTTGGCATAGGTCATGCTGAGGTTATAGGTCCAGGTGCCCGCGCTGCCCGTCCACGAGCTGTTGCCTACCGAGGAGAGTCGCCCGTGGTCGTCGTAGGTGTAGTTGAAGCTGTAGGTGCCCCCTAAGTCGTTGTAGGCCAAAGATGACCCCAGGTGTCCGGCAGAATTAGCAATGGACGAAATCATGCCCAAAGCGTTGTACTGATAGGATTTATCCAGAATTTTGATCTGACCCCCCGTGGCGTTGTTCTCGGAAGTGTAAAGCTCCATGCGCTTGGCTTGGCGCGTGAAGGCATTGTACTCGTAGTCCGTCTCGGTGCCGTTGCCGTAGCGCAAGTACGATCGAGAACCATAGCCGTCGTATCGTACTGTTTAAATACACCAAAGCCGGTTAATGCCATGTGATAAAAGTAAGAGTTTCGCGAATAGAGCAACGCCCAAAGTTGTAGCATGACGCAAATACCATGCGTCATTGAGGGCGTTCAATGAATGCGATGGACAAGATTCGGTGATTTTTCGTTGGTTTCTGATCATTTTAATGCGTTTTTACTACTTTCTGGGCGATTTTTAGAAAACATTCGATCGTTTTTCGGTTGTTTTTCGCGCGATTTCCAATTTTCTTCCGCGGAATTCGGGCAAATTTGAAGGAAGCGCAATTTGTCTGGTTCATTTTGTCGTTTAAATACGTAATTCTATCTGTGTGCCAGCCGAATACGGTCCCATTATGACCCTCTAGAGATGAAGCGTAACATAAATGTTACGTTTTGGCCGTTTCGTAACACGATGTTACGCTGTGATACAGAAATTATATAATTGATTATAAAGGGTTTGGAAATTTTACGGCGTTATAATCCGGCTCAAAAGGGGCGTAACGTAACATGTTACGATTTACCGTTTTAGGCCGCCCCACGTGACCTGAGACCCTAAATCGAGGACGCGTAGCACAACTCGTTAACTTTATCGCTCATCTGAGTAAATTGATTTTTACCAGGTTCGCGGTACGAAATAAATTTTTAATATGAATGATACTTTTCTATCATTCGGCGAATCTGGGTAGTTCTGCGAATCAAAAATCGGTATCCTACCTAGATACCCGAGGGCAAATCGCGGCGGTTGTCGAGGGAATGAACGCGATTGACCTATCTACTACTTCATTTGTTTACGACAAAATTGGTCAACAACTACAGGTCACGGACCCTGCTGGTGCAATATCGAGCTATATATACGACCGATTAGGGCGCGTGGTTAGGGAAAATCACCCAGATAAAGGTGCAACGGATATCGAATATGGTAATTCAGGCAACCTCTTGTCCACCACTTATGATACTGATTACGGAACGCAGGAACTGATCAGCTATGCCTATGAATATAATAGATTGAAATTAAAATCCTATCCAGTTAACAATGACATAAACGGCCTGGCCATTGAGTATGGCCGACCAGGCGACGGCCGAAACGGCGCGGGACGCATTGTATCTACGATTCAAGGAGCCAACCTACATTCTCAGGAGTTTTACTATGATGCACTTGGGAATACCATTCGGGATCAGGAGACCATAGCAGTTCCCCTGGCTGGTGAGTACACCCTAAAAACAGATTATACGTACGACAGCTGGGGTCGTGTCAAGCACATGCGCTACCCCGATGGAGAAATTGTCACTTACGGATACGCGCCTGCGGGTGAACTTGAGTCCGTTTCTTCGAATCTAAACTTTATCACTCACACCAACTCCGACTACGTATCCAAAATTGGCTACGACGGCTATGGTTCTCGATCGTACTTGCGCTACGGCAACGGCACCGAGACGGACTACCAGTACAACGCCGTCACGCGCCAAGCCAAGCGCATGGAGCTTTACACTTCCGAGAACAATTCCACGGGTGGTCAGATTAAAATCCTGGACAAGTCCTATCAGTACAACGCTTTGGGCATGATCTCGTCCATTGCCAATTCTGCCGGACATCTAGGAACATCCCTTGCCTATAACGATCTAGGGGGCTCCTACAGCTTCAATTACACCTACGACGACCACGGGCGACTCTCCTCGGTAGGCAACAGCTCGTGGACGGGCAGCGGGGGCACCTGGACCTATAACCTCAGCATGACCTACGCCAAGGACGGACGGATTCTGTCCAAGGATCAGGGCTTTGTGGGGCCTGGCGGCACGCCGCACGCTACGATGGACTATGCCTTGAGCTACCAGTACGGCGCGTCCGCGGATGTGCATCAGCTCACTAAAATTGTGGAGGACGGGTTTGACATCAACGTGACCTACAACGCCCGCGGCGGAATCAAGCACATTGACAACAAAAAGACCAAGGAACTCACCACGCACGTCTGGGATCAGGACATGCGCCTTCGCGGAACCAAGAACAACGGGGGGCTCCACCACAACGTCTACGATTGGACGGGCACGCGCCTGATGAAGTCCACCCTGACTTCGGCGACGGTTTACCAGAACGGAAATCCCACGACCACCAACAGCGTCATGCCCTACATCGTCTATGCCGGGTCGCACTACGTCTTTGAGATGTACCGCCACGACGTGGAGGTCTCCAAGCACTACTTTGCCGGGGACGAGCGCATCGCCACACGACTGCAGGTGGAACCCCGCGTAAACTACTCCTACGGTAGCGAGCCCACGGAGTACACCTCCTACTTCGGATCTTTCGACCCCGACGGTGACGGCACCTTTAATCCCAACCCCGCCCCCGCCACCCCCAACAACATCGTGCTGGAGGACTTGTGCCGTATGGCTCTACCATTAGGATATGCTTTGGAGTGTTTAACACTTATGGCACAACTCCTGCCACCGTACATCTACGGTGTGGGCGACCGGGATGCCTGTTGGGGGGAAGATGAGTTTAATGCGTTTGTGTTCCCCATGGACATGACCGCCTACTGCGAATGCCTGGATCCCAATCAACCCAACCGATCCTACGACTGCACCCTCTATCCTTTTATCTACTGGTACCACCACGATCACAAAGGGTCCACAGAGTTTGTGACCGACCTCGCCGGAATGGCCTACGAGTACTCCCTGTACTCGCCCTTCGGTGAAGCGCTCGTCAGCCAAAGTGCCAACAACTCTGGCTACTCGAACCCCTATAAGTTTAAAGGCGCCATCTACGACCCCGAAACAGGGCTCACCTACAACGTCGCGAGGTTCTATAACGCAAAGTGGAGCATCTGGATCAGCCCAGACCCCTTAGCACACCTGAGAAACTGGGTGACCCCCTACAACTATACCCTCAACAACCCCATTAACCGTATCGATCCTACTGGACTACTCTGTAAAGAAGTTAAAACAGGACCAGGGGATCAAAGAGGGATTTTCAAAAGAGTCGGTGTTGACTTATATTATGGGGGGCAGTTAGATCCAGCTCCAGTAAAGCCCCGTGGCCATTCAACTACTGCGCGTCAGGCTGGTTTGAGAAAGCTTTGGAGCGGGACGAAGGCTGGAGTTTCAGGGTTCTCCAATGGAATTGGCGATGGTGCTACAGGGACTTGGCAGTTCTTTTCCCATGATATGTGGAAAGCACAAACGTGGAAAGGCATGGGGCAATTATCCATGATGCTATTGAGTTATAATTCAAACTCCGGCAGTAGTTTATATCTTCACGCACAACAATTTGATCAACAGTTTGGCAGCAACACAAGCGAAATGCTGCTCTCAATCAAAGAGGATATAAGCGGAATCCTTCAAGACATAAGTAGTGGAGATCCAGAGCGAGTCGGACATGCCACCGGGCGACTTACATGGATGATTGTAGAAGCTTCGGCTGGAAGTAAAGGTGCTTCTATGGTAAAGGAAGCTTGGAGTACAGGAGCAAAAGTTACTAAGGTTGGAATTTCAAATGCTCGTTCTTTAGGAATTGCAGGAGAAAAAGCTGTAGGGGTTGGATCAAAAGTCAGAATTGAATCTATTACGGGAACAGCAAAATACCGGATTCCGGACATTCTAACACCAACGACGATTGGAGAAGTTAAAAATGTTGCCAATCTAAGTATGACAAGACAGCTTACGGACTTTTATTTGTACTCGAAAAATACAAGTCGTCAGTTCATTCTTTACACAAGGCCCAACACGACTTTTTCAGGAACATTGCAAAACTTGATCAACAATGGGGATATTATTGTTAAGCCAATTCCAAATAGATAGCTATGAAAATGAATCTTGACGAACTGTATAATCGGTTTAATGAGTTAATTCAAAAACCAATTAAATCCAAGCTCGAATTAGAGTTACAACAGGAAATATCAGATGCAATTGAAATTGCGATAAATATTGAAACAAAGGCACTTATATTTGAGTTAAATCAAGTAGGAGTAGGAGTATCTTCTTTGTGGGATTTAGTTTATACTTCAAAAAAATATCCAAATGCAATTCCAATATTATTAGAACATTTATCAAAAAAATATAGCGAAAAAACTAAAGAGGGTATAATCCGAGCATTAGCTGTAAAAGAAGCTATTGGTAAAGCAAGTGCGGCTTTAATTGCTGAATTTTTGAAAATGCAAAAGTCTCAAGTGTCTTTGCGCTGGGCGATTGGAAATACAATTAATGTAATCATTGTCGAAAATGATGTAGAAATGATCATTCCGATTGTAAAAGATAAAGAACATGGGCTATCAAGACAGATGTTTGTGTCGGCACTGGGAAAAGTAACATCAGATAAGGCAGAAGACGTCTTAATTGAACTACTGGATGATGACGATGTAGTAGCACAGGCTATAGAGGCCTTGGGTAAATTGAAGTCAAAAAAAGCAATGGAAAAAATTACAGCCCTTACTAGTCATCCTAAGGCGTTTATTAGGAAGGAAGCACGGAGAGCATTAAATAAGCTTTTGTAATATAGAGACCCATTTTGCGTGTTCGTGCAACAGGGTGTTTTAGTCCGACAATCAGGTTATGTCGTATAAATTTCATCAAGTCATAACATCTGGTGACCTCCACTTTTCGCACGGCCAGAGATTTGAATGTCTCAAACCAGGAAGATTGAAGGTTCCATTTGCTTTTTTCTGATAATGAGTGTTTTTTGATAGTTTCTCAAAAAGCGTATCGCAGCTTTCTGGTAGTGTCCCGTTTTGTGTGTCTGTAACGCTGATGGTATTCTGCAAAAAGTTTCACCTATATTGCCAACCTACAGCAACTTCGCAATGTCCTTGCGTTTTTCGTTGTCGATGGAATCGATGTAGCTCATGGTCGTCTTCATGGAGCTGTGCTTGAATTGATCCATAATGACCTCGAGCGACGCTCCGCCCATCAAAAGGGCATAGGCGTGGGAGTGACGGGCTGTGTAGGTGGTGAGGTTTTTAGATAATTCAAGTTCATCCGCAATTTGCTTGAGCCCTATGTTGATCCTTCGTACAAAGTCCTGTGTGTACTTGTGCTGCTGCTCGGCGGTTTGATCATCCCGAATGATGTCAAACACGTATTTATTCGGTGCGGGGTTTTCGATTCCGCGTCGGTGAATAACATCAGTTAGATGCGGATTGATTACGGCGGTGATTTGTACCTGGTTGGCTTTGTTGGCACGCTCGGTCTTCTTGCGCACAAACTGAATGACGCCCTCCTTCCAGTCGATGTCGCGCCACTTCAGGTGGACGATGTCTTTGATGTTGCACCCGTTGGCATAGTAAGAGAAAAGCCAAAAGTCACGAGCAAGCTCTTTGCGCGATCCAGGTTTTACCGTGAGGGCTTTGATCGCCTCTACTTCTGTTTTTATGAGCGCCCGCTTTTTGTTCTGTGCCGCAGGGATTTGGTACTTGCCATGAGACGTTCTACCAAAAGGGTAGTACTCTTTGGCAAAGAGTCCATTGGCGATTCCGAAATTGATGACCGCCCGCAGGGATCGCAAGTAAATGCCAATGGTGTTTGTAATACTCCCCGAAATTCGAACCAAGGGTTTAGATAAATTTCAAACCTCAAATCCTTGTTTCCATGAGTACCAATTAAACTCATCGCCGCTTCAGCAGCGACTTCAAATTGAAAGTGGTCTTAGACGCCTTGAAAGAGCGTCAATCCTTGGCTGAGCTGAGCCAGAAGTACGAAGTAAGCCAAGTCATGATCTCGCGCTGGAAGTCTGAGTTTTTGGAGGCGGCCCCGCGGGTCTTTTCCAAGACCAAAAGTGAGGACACCAAGAGTTTAGAGGCTGCTAATGAGAAGCTTTATACGGAAATTGGACGTCAGAAGATTGAAATTGATTTCTTAAAAAAAAGTTTACGCGAAACTGGGGAAATGAAAGCCCGCGCCAGCTTCGTGAATCCTGCCTTGACTCTTTCGGTACGTCGGCAATGCGAGCTTCTGACGGTCACTCGTGGCCAACTGTACTATGCTCCCAAGGAGGAGCGTCCCGAGAACTTGGAGATCATGCGGATTATGGACAAGCACCTGATTGATCATCCCACTGAAGGGTTGCTAAGTATGGTAGAGCTTCTCAAGGATTGCCAATTTCATGTGAATCCCAAGCGGATCCGCAGGCTCTTTAGACTGATGGGTTACCAGGCGATTTTTCCGCGTATAAACTTGTCTAAACTGGGCTTAGCGCAATACATCAAGCCCTACTTGCTGCGTGGATTGAAGATCGCCAGGCCCAATCAAGTGTGGTGTACTGACATCACGTACATCCCTATGCGCCGCGGTTTTCTCTACCTCACGGCCATTATGGATGTGTACAGCCGAAAGATTCTCGCTTGGGGAATCAGCAAGACCTTAGAAGCCGCTTGGTGTGTACGTGTCTTGGAAGAGGCGATTGATCGGTACGGATGTCCTGAGATCATGAATTCAGACCAAGGGTCGCAGTACACCTCCTTTGCTTGGACTTCGCTTCTGGAAAAGAAAGGCATCAAAATCTCCATGGACGGTAAAGGCCGTGCCACGGACAATGCCTGGATAGAACGATTCTGGAGAACCATCAAAAAGAACCACCTCTACCTGAATCCTGCCGAGACCGGCACCGATCTCTACCGCCAAGTGGATCACTACATCAACTACTACAACAACCGATTCCATCAAGGAATCAAAGCCAAACCAAACGCCCTCTACGATCAAGAATCAACACCTTTGGCTCTTGCCTCATGATGACGTATTTTCATCTTATCACAATATCCCCCTTGGTTTAAAATTGGGAAGTATTACATTCGGCCCAAAGTTCGCACCGACAAATGAGCAGTTAAAATTATTAAAACAACTATGGGGAAATCAATAATGAGCAAAAATTGGAAAACATCTGTAACCGAATTAATAGCAATATTCAGAGGAGCATTACTGTCAATAATTCCATGGCTTCAAAAAGCAAAAATCAAATGGAAAGAAGGTGAGGCTTACGATGATTGGGATAATATTGTGGAATCACTGTACGCGAATATTGTTTGTTCTTCGTTGATTGGAGAAGTTGCTTCAAAACACGGAATTGCTAAATACAATTTTGCTTATAATGATTATTCGTCAATAAATTTTATTGAAGTAAGGGGTAAAGGCAATTCTGAAACGGTATATTCTTTTGTAGCTTTTCAAAGTAATTTTTCTCCGTTGGATAGTGTTAAAGTAGCCGAACTTGATAAAGCGAATAAAGTTGTTGGTTATACTAACTTTAAATTTGAGGGCTTGGAGTTTGTTTTTGTGAAAAATGTTAATGGCAAAAAGGAGGTTATTGATAGCATAGAAGTTACACTGTAGGAATTTCCGTGAAGAGGGGAATGAACCTTGTTTATAGGGAACTTGACAAAGCAGGCGTTGTTCGATATGTTAGAATTACTGAAAAACAGGCAGAGACAGGTCTTTTTTTGTGGAGTAGGGTTGTTTGTGATGCCTTCAAAAGAAAAACCCCGAACGTTGACACGATCGCTCTTCAGTACGTTACGCATTTCAAATTATTAAGTGATGGTAGAAGATTTCGAATTTTTTGAAACGGTAAAATGTTATTATTCATTTCTTGAAACAGAATTTGGTATTATCAAGATAAATGAAACCATAAATGGTAATGCCTTCTATGATGTAGAGTTTGGAGATAAAGAAAAGATAATTTCTATTTCATTAGAAAACATAGAAGACCAATTGGAGGTCATTGTTTTTCTTTTACAGAATGGGAATTTGCCTGACTATGACGATAAGACAAAAACACTACATTTAAAGCTGCTCAATAAATTGGTGATGGCTAAAGTAAGTAAGGAAGAAATCAGCTTTAACGCAGAATATTTTGCCAATTATTATGCAAAAAATGAATTAGAGAGGAAACTATTAAAAGAAGCGAAAGAACTTAGATTATGCTTAAAGCATTTAAACGAACTATAGTAGCAGCAAAGCCCCGTAAATCGGGGCTTTTACTTTTATAGTGTCGCTGCATTTTATAGTTTCCCAAAAGTGCGTCTATGAAATAGTATCGAACATCCCTAAGTGGGTGATTAATTAACTGCGAGTCACGCGTTCTCATCAAGGTCTTCTCGAGCGAGTATCCGACTTACACGCATCTTATTGACTCCCAATTGCCAGGCGATTTCAGCCTGGGATAGACTTGGGTTTTGCGAACGCATGGCAATAACTTGTTCGCTGATGTTTTTGCGGTCGGCGTTGCGCAGCAAATCTGTAATACTCCCCTGATTTCAAACCAACGGTCCGGCACATTTTTTAACCGGAGGTCAAGCCAAGGTGTACGAACCATTGAACGAAATGTGGGCATCACATAGGGCATCTATCACCTCTTGATGTTTCCATATTTGGAAACTTTCAGTTACCTTTGTTCTTAACTGTATTCAGGCAATGAGATTTTTCGAAACCCAGTTCTTGCCGGAAGCAGAGCATTTTATTGCAAAACTGAATCCCGCAATCATACGCAAGATTCTTTACAATGTGGATCTTGCGGAACAAACCAACAACACTAAACTTTTCAAAAAGCTACAAAACGACATTTGGGAATTTCGCACCCAGTCTGGCGGACTTCAAATCAGGCTTTTTGCTTTTTGGGACAAACGAGACCATAGAAAAACGCTCGTTATCGCTACACACGGTTTAATCAAAAAGGTCAGCAAAGTTCCCGCCAACGAATTGGACCGAGCCCTACGTCTAAGAGAAAAGTACTTCAACCCATCTAAAGGTTAACACCATGTCTTCCAAAGAATTAAAAACCCGCTCCCTGGCCGAAATGAAGGATAAGTACATCGGCCCAGTGGGTACCGATGAGCGAAATTCCTACGAATACGAACTTCGTATGGAGGTTTTGGGTCAGATGATCAAAGCCGCTCGTCAAGAAAGAAACTTGACGCAAGAAGAGCTTGGACAACTCATTGGAGTCCAAAAGGCACAAATTTCAAAGTTGGAGCGCAGCACAAATAATGCCAGCATTGGGACTGTTATCAGAGTATTCAAAGCCTTAAAAGCAGAGATTCACTTTAACGTCAAATTGGAGGAAGAATACGTTCAAATCGCCTAACATGAGCCGACTTTCCCGCGTACGATCCCTTTTCAAAATCGTCCCGAGGCAAGGATCCACGCTGTATATTCGTCGTACGTCAGAACACCGGTCGTCCTGCACGACTGCTACAAACTCCACCCAGACCATTGGATACACTCATTTTTAGAGGTGCATGGATCAAGATTTCCGGTGCAAACAACCCGGATGATAACGAATTCTACATCTTGACCGAAAACCATGATTCGGAACGTCCCTTTGTACTGATTCGAATCACCGGTTATAAGGCCGGTTACGAACGAGGATTCATTCGAGGCGATAAAATTCAGACCGGCACCGTTGGCATTACTCGGGAAGATTTAATCGATGAAATCCAGTGGAACTTTCCGGATGTTCAACGCACCGGTATTGAAATCTATGACCCTTTGGAATCCGAATCAATTGCAGTGTCTAAGTAATCAAGCTCCCTATATTAGCCCCGGATTTAGCCCCCACGGATGAACGAAGCCAGGCAGGAATTAGCGGAAAAACACAGCCGGTGGAAGGACGCCCTGTTTGGGTTAAAAACGCGGGTGCTTACCGCCCGTAGATGGGTGCAGAACGGTGCAAATCCTGTGAAAAAATTCCGGGATGACGGGAACCTGGGCCAGGCCCCCGTGATTGCTCAATCCGAAAGCGACTTGTGGAACCCTTTTGACAACGTGAGATCCTCCCCCTATTAGTAACACTCCTTAACCAGAGAATTCGGGGTTGGTTTGACGTACAAATCAACTCATCAGGAGGCAAATCGTAGCTGGAAGAGTGCGGCCCAACCGTGGTGTCGCGGGTGCGCATTTTTTCGACCTTCTCTCGTACCCCAACTAGACCCACGTACCCATTCGTCGACAGGCATGCGCCCTTGAATATGCCGTTGTCGGATGCGTGCTACGTGCGTGCCTAATCAGGAAAGGTTTCTCCGCGCGTCGCGGAACTCCTGAAAGGCAGAGAGAAGTTCGCAAGTGCCTTAATCGGCCATTCCGGTTAGTTCCGGATACACGTGGGCCAAGCCGGCCACGAAGACGTCAAGGTTAAGCGACTGGCAGGAGTCGAACTGAATGCTGTAGCCCGTGATTTTCTGCGCCCCCAATTCGGGTCCAAATAGGTCCGGCAAGGAGCATCCCTTGGGCAGGCCCAAACAATGGATCGAAATTCCTTTTTGGGTGAGGCGTACCCCCACTTGGAAAAGGTCTTCCGTCGTGCCGTTGGCGAATCGGTGTAGGAAGGAACCGAAGCCAAGGGTGGGGAGGGTTACCGCGCGGCCTTCCTGGTTCAATCCGGAGAAAAACCGAATGGAGGCCCGGGGGAAATTCGTCCTAAGCACCTGGATCCACCGATCCATTTCCCCTCGCCGCGAAGGCTTCAACGTGCGTAAAAAGGACTCCACGGGGCCCTCTATTCCATTGGTTTCCATACACCTGGACAATTCGTGGGGAAGCAATTCCTTAGCTTCCGGATTGGGGAAGATACGGAACCTGCGTTTGGCGCTGTTCCGTACCTCTGCTGCTATCTGCCAAAACGGCTCACCCAATCCGTTAAGCAAGAAGTCGGACCACCGTCCTTTTCCACCTAAAACTGCTTGATCAACTCCACGTATTCCACGGATTTCATGTACGGAAAGAGCGGCAACTGTTCCATTGTTGCCTGAGCCTCCTTTTGGCTCAGGTTTCGAAAAACCAACACGGCTCCGTTGCGGGAGGGCCGAAGGAAAAGATGTTCCAGGAGCCCGTCGGACTTCCACGCTTCAACGACGGCTTGTTCGTGCTGAATTATTTCCTGAAAATGGGCCGGGAGATTGTCTGTGTGGATGGTAAAAATAGCCATCGTATGGGTCTGCGTCATGGCTTAAATTCCATCCGTTAAAAAGGGGTAGTCGATGTACCCTTGGTCCTGCCCTCCGTACATGGTGGACCGGTCTACGGCATTCAAGGGAGCCCCCTTTTCAAACCGCAAAGGCAAGTCGGGATTGGCCAAAAACAAAGTTCCGTAGGCAATGAGTTGGGCAACCCCTTGCTGAAGTTCGGCCTCTCCGGACGCTTGCGTGTACCCAAAATTGGCAACAATGGGGTGGACGGATTTTTTGCCAAAAACCTCCGTGGGGTTGTCGGGATATTGGGGCAGTACGTCTTTGGGGAAGGGGACATTCATGATGTGGACATAGGCCAACGGCAACACGTTGAACGCACCAATCAGCAGGTCGAACTGCTCGACGGGGTGGTCGTGTTGAATGGAGTTGTAGGTGCTGGTGGGCGAAATGCGCACCGCAACTTTGTTGGGACCAAGAGCGTCCACCAGTTCGGTCAAGATTTCCACCACGAACCGGTTTCTGTTTTCGTGGCTCCCGCCGTATTCATCTGTTCGCTTGTTGGCGCTTTCGGCCAAAAATTGATTCGGCAAATACCCAAAGGCGGCATGCAGCTCCACGCCGTCAAAACCCGCTTCCAAGGCACGGACCGCCGCCCGCTTGTAGTCTTGGACGATTTCCTGTATTTCGTTGATATCCAATTCTCTGGGGACTTCGTAGTCCTTCATTCCTTGGGCTGTAAAGTGTTGCTGCCCGGCGATGGCCACGGGCGACGGAGCAACCGGCAATTCCCCTCCCCGAACGAGCGAATGGCCCACGCGACCGGTGTGCCACAACTGGGCGTAGATAATCCCGTTTTTATCGTGCACAGCGTCCGTCACTTTTTTCCACGCGTCGACGTGGTCTTGGGTATACAAGCCCGGAGTCAACGGACTACCTGTCGCTTGCTTGGAAATGTTGATGGCCTCGCTGATCAGCAATCCTGCACTGGAACGCTGGGTGTAATACAAGACCGTCGAATTTCCAACTACGCCGTCTTGGTCCGCACGAGACCGGGTCATGGGTGCCATGGCCATTCGGTTTTTTAAAATTTTACCGCCTATTTCAATGGGTTCGAGCAATTTCATGGTTCTATTTTTTTGTAAAACTACCTGCATTACTTTACTTTTGCAAGTAGTTACACTTTTGTATAGTAGTGACACTATGTAAAGCAATGTCTAAAAAGGCCCTTCTATGAAAAAAAATAATTCCGAAAATGCCTGTTCGCTGCGGGAAGTTCTGGACATCATCGGCGGAAAGTGGTCCATGCCCATTATTTACATCCTGTCCAAAGGCAAAATGCGTTTTACCGAAATCGAACGGAATGTAACCGGGATCAACACCCGCATGTTGGTCAAAGAGCTCAAGAACATGGAGTCCAACGGAATTGTTACCCGTACCGTTTTCCCAACCGTACCCCCCACCGTTGAATACGCCTTAACGACCAAAGGGGAAAAACTGCTGCCCAGCATTGCTTCCTTGCACCGATGGGGCGTCGAATTTGCAACGAAGGGTTCTCCGGGGTAATGGCCAAGTGACCTTCGGTATTTGAGTCGGTCAGCCAATCCCTGCATCCTCCATTCCTCTTCAAAGGCTCCCTATATTAGCCCCGGATTTAGCCCCCAAAGATGAACGAAGCCAGGCAGGAATTAGCGGAAAAACACAGCCGGTGGAAGGACGCCCTGTTTGGGTTAAAAACGCGGGTGCTTACCGCGCGGAGATGGGTGCAGAACGGTGCCAATCCCGTGAAAAAATTCCGGGACGACGGGAACCTGGTCCAGGCCCCGGTGATTGCCCAATCCGAAAGCGATTTATGGAATCCTTTTGACAACGCAGAAAACTGGATTTTAACCGCCGGAAAAATCCAAAACCTGCGCATCGCAGCCAAAAAACTCAACGGCCTGGAAATCAAGGCCAACGAAGTGTTTAGTTTTTGGAAGCACCTGGGAAATCCCAATTGGGGACAGGGATTTGTGGTCGGTCGGGAAATACGGGAAGGGTGCATTGTTCCCACGGTGGCCGGAGGATTGTGCCAGCTCTCCAACGCCCTCTACGACGCCGCTTTAAAAGCGAATTTTCAGATCGTTGAGCGCCACAAGCACACCAAAGTCATCCGGGGATCCTTGGCGGAACAAGACCGCGACGCTACCGTCAAATGGAATTACGTCGACCTGCGGTTCCGCGCTTCGTTCGACTTCCGCATGGACGTCGCATTGACGTCGGACCGGTTGGTGGTCACCTTCCGGAGTGCCCAAAAATCGGCCCAGCCCACGTCGGAACTGCCTGAAAATCTGGTGTCTGACCATGTAAACGACTGCTATTCCTGCGGCAATCGGGCCTGTTTCAAACACGTTGGACCCCCGTCGCACAACCGAGAAACGGCGACCACGGTCTTTGTTTTGGACGATCAATGGCCCGAATTTGACCGGTATGTGCGGGATACGGCAAGCGCGACGGACGCTTTTATCCTTCCCCTGAAACCGAGCCGGTGGGTGCGGACCGACCGCTATTCTTGGTCCTCCGCTGGGGAGAAAAACACCCAATCCGCTGGTATTCAGGGGATTTTCAGAGCCTTGCTCCTCCGTTTTGCCCCCAAAAACAAGAACAACGTCTTTGAGCGAATGGGCCAACTGGACCGGCGCATTGCCCGCGCTGCTGCCCAACGCATTCCGGTGGCGGCCACGCATGTGGTGGTGCAGCAAAACCTGTTGCCTTACCTGTTTGAAACTGGGGCCCTGGGCGGCCGCACCTTTGACGTCCTCCTCACCCGCCTTCCCCTGGAAAAACTGCACGAACGGCTGGACGGGGCCTTTGCCCGCCATCCCCAGAGTCCCACCCTGCACGACTACCGGGCCAACCCGGTCTGGGTGGACCTTGAAAATGCGGCCCTGAACCGTGCGCGGAAATGCATCACCCCGCACGCCGAATTAGCGGGCCTTTTCCCGAACAAAACCGTCCGACTGGACTGGTCCCTGCCTGCGGTACAGGCGGCCCCCAAGACTTCGTCGTTCCCCGGAAAAAAAGTACTCTTTCCGGCGTCCGCCGTCGGTCGGAAGGGGGTCTACGAAATGAAACACTTGGCCGTTGAACTTGGCCTGGAGGTCGTCTGCGCCGGTCGATCCTTGGAAGGCGATTCTTTTTGGGACGGAGTTGCGTTCACACCCTTTGACGGGAACTGGGACGCCATTGGCTTGGTGGTTTACCCGGCCTATGTGGAACACCAGCCGCGACGACTCCTTCAAGCAGTGTCCCGGGGGATTCCGGTGGTGGCCACGACGGCCTGCGGGTTGGAACCCTCGGAGCGCGTGGTGGTTGTGGACCTTCATGACTTTGCGTCGCTCAAGCGCGCGGTGCATTCGTTTCTGCCGCTCCCTTGAGGAAAAGCGTGCCACGGTATAGCCCGAAGAACGCGTAGTTTTTTGAGGAGAAACAACAAGCGACAGACCACCAACGGCATTCGCAAATAGGTACCTGGCCTTCCGACGCCGGCCGTAAAGGCCATTGGGGTTGGTGCCGATGCACAGCTAAAACCCCGGGCAAAGAAGTACCTTTGGGCATGCACATTTCCATCACCGGACTAAAACCCAGAGGGTTCTGGAGTTACGTTGCCTTTTGGCGCCTGGCCATCCCGTCGTTCACCGAAGCCCAAAAAGCCGAGGGCAACCTGCACTGCGCGGTGAAGCGGATTCAGGGCTACCAATGCACTTTGACGGCTTGGGAATCCGTGGACCACATGCGGCGCTACCTCGGCAGCGGGGTGCACCGCAAGGCCATGCAGCATTTCTCCACCATCGCCACCGGGAAAACGTGGGGCTATGCGTCGGACACCGTCCCGACTTGGGACGAAGCTTTTGCACTGCTTCAGGCGCACGGGCGGGAGCACAATTGAGGAAGTCAAGGCTTGTTTGGCTCGATTTATGTACATATATTTGTACATAAAAATGTACGTGCCATGTTGACAACCACCCTTTCCGACTTTCGAAAAGACATCAAAAGGTATTTGGACGAAGTCACGCAGAGTTTTGAGACGCTCATCATCAACCGAGGCAAAGATTCAGGCGTGGTGATTATTTCTCTGGAGGAATACAATTCCCTCCAGAGCACCCAGCACGAAATGTCTTCCAAGGTGAATCAGCAGCGTTTGGACGATTCCATAAAATCCCTCAAGTCGGGTAAGAAAGAAACCAAAGACTTGCTGCAGGAATGAAACTCGTTTGGACGGAGTATGCCTGGGAAGACTATTTGTTTTGGCACAAAACCGACAAACACAAGGTCAAGCGCATCCATGAATTGATTAAGGATATTTCCCGGACCCCTTATTCCGGTATCGGAAAACCCGAAGCATTGAAGTTTAACTATTCGGGGTTTTGGTCCCGCCGAATCGACGAAGAACATCGATTAATTTACCGAGTCGTAGAAGACGAAATTCAAATCGTCAAGTGCCGGTTTCATTACGACTGAAATCCCATTTCGGAATAGATTTGTTTGGGCGCAAACCATCGCCCCGATCTCAGCGCAAGGCTTTTATGGTTCCCTCAATCGATAGCTGGGGCCACAAGGAATTGCTAACGACCTGCGGAGGAATTTTCAATACGAACGGCGTTCCAAATTGTACAGAATTGGAGGCCTGATTGGTCGTGCTGGCTGTGCCATAATTGAGCACGGACGCTGTCAGTTTTGCACCACCATCCGAAGTCCAAAGGGCGAGCCCATTTACTGTGAGGAGCTCTACCTCGTTTGTAGACTCGTTGAAAATCAGCATCAACTTCCTTCCTGATCCGGCTACCCACTCCGCATCGCCCACGGAATTGCCGTTGCATTGAATGGTCCATTTGCCGCCCTGGCTTACCGCCGAAGCACAGTTCTCGGTATATCGGTTGGCATACCACAACCAATCTTTTGAAGCATTCGTTGACTTAAAGTGCGACTTCACGCCGTTTATGGTGACGTCAAATTCCCAAACCGGAACACCGGTAGTGGGCGTTGGCTTGCACGACCCCACCAAGCAAGCCGCCAATAGAACGAGCCATCCCTTTGTCCACTTCATTTTGTCTGGTTTTAAACGTATCGAAAAATACAGCAAAAGCAAATTCCAAGAAAGGACGAGGAACCCCGTTTCCGCCCCCCTACTTCGCTTTGGCGTACACCGTGTGCATGTAGACGGTGTGCGGAAAGCTGATGCAGGAAAGGAATACGAAGAAAATGGCCCAGCGGTTGGCGTCCAGCGCGGGGCCCGACGTCGGCCAAAAGAACCAAAATCCCGCCAGCAGGAGCCAGGCTCCGGCGTGAAAGGGCAGGGCCTGTAGCCAGAGAGCGCGGTTGCTCAGCTGCAAATGGGCACGCAGGTCGGACCAGCCGTTGAGGCTGTGCTGGCCCAAAAAATAGAGGCCAAAGGCCATCAGAAGTGGAAGTTGGCTGGCAAGGGTGAGCCAAAGGACGGTCCAAACAAAGGCCGCGTTTCTGCGGGAGAGGGCCAGCCCCAGAGCGGGCAACGAGGCCCAAACCGGGAGGCTTGCCGGGCCACTTTCCGCGCCGACGAAGGATACCCCCATGGCGGAGAGGATGGCGTCGGTCTCCCCGCGGTGGGTACCCAACACATAGAAGAGCACAAACAGGCCCCAAAGGAAGGACGGGAAAGGACGAAGGTTCCACCGGTTGCCGTCCGCCTGGCCAAAATGCCACGCGGAATACCCCAGAAAGAGGGCCAACGCCCCGACCGGGGTGAGCAGCCAGACGGCGCCCATGGCGGCGGTCAAAGCCAGGTATCTGAGCACAAACAGCGGCGTGACGCGGGATTGGCCGCTGTCCAACAAATGGTCTACCGCCCCGTGCGGAATGCCGACGGCAATCAGGCCCAGCGCAAACAGGCCGTAGGCCACGGAAGACTGCACTGCGGGAAGTGGCGACAGGAGCAGAAAAAGGAGCGTCAGCAAGGCCAAAGCCACCGGCCGGGCGGTTGGGGCTTGGAGGATTTTCTTGCCTGCGGCCGCCAAAAAGGGACGCCACGGCAAGGACCAAAAAAGCGATATTTCCTCCCAAAAACGGGTTTTTTCGTCCAAAAAGCGCATGATCCGCGGCGTTTCCACGCCGCTCAACAGGGCTTCGAAAATGGGTTTGCCGCGGTGCGGTTGGTTCTTTAAAATATCCAGCAAAAGGCCGTCGTAAAAGGAAAAACGACCGGCAATTGCGTCCGCGTGGGAGCGGTTCTGGGCCTCCGGAGAAGTGCCGGTGGCCAAGGCCCGGGCCAGGTCCGACGCTTGGCTGTACATGTTTTTAAACGCGTAGCCCGTGCTTGGCTTGATGCGGTAATTCCGCGCGCCCAGCCGCGTGATCCCCGGAACGTCGGGCTGTTCCAAACCCGCGGTGCTCATGGGAATGCAACCCGTCTCCACCTCCTGCAGGGCAAACGAGCCGTAGTGCTGGTGAATGTAGGAGCGGAGCAATTCGTTGGCGTCGTCGGCCTGAATTTGGTCTGCGCCAAACCGCGTAACCTCTACCAACACCGTCGTCGCGGAAAACGGGAGCGCATACACAAATTGGGTGGAACCCTGCTGGGGGATTTGGAAATCCATGAACCGGAACGACGTCGGGTCTTCCAGCGGGACGTCGGTCTGGATCAACCAGCCTACAAAACTCTGGTACATATGGACTTCGCCGCCGCGCGGGGCCCGGTGAACGGGAGTTCGGGAATCAAACAGGTGCTTGGCGCGGAATTGGGTGCCCTCCACCCAGGCAAAAGGCCCGTGTTCGTCGGCGGAGACTTCGTCGGCCGGTGCGGTGTAACGCGTCCACCCGTATTTCAGGGCCAACTCCTGCACGCGGCGGTACAGGTCCAAGCTGGAGATGTGGCGGTACCGAAGGGGAAAGAGCGACTGGGACGACTCCCCGGCAAGGGCCACGCGGTCCCAGGTGTGCGAGACCAAGGAGCCCAAATGCACCGCTATGGGGTCCGTGTCTTCGGCCCAAAAGCAAAAGGTTTTGTCTTTGCTGGCCTGAGCAGCGGGGTCTACCAGCACGACGCTTTTCCCTTGAAGCTGCCCCGTGCGTTCCAGTTCCAGCAGCAGCAACGACGCCGACGCCCCTGCCCCGCAGAAGAGGTAGTCTACAGCAGCAGCCGGTTTCATGCGGCAGTGGGAGGGGTTTGGACAGGAACGGGAACCACGGAAATGGGCGATTTGGGTGCGGGAAGGGATCCCCACAGGAGTAAACTTAACCCATTCGACGCGAAGAAGTTGTAGAAGGGGGGTAAAATGGGGAGGAGCCGCTGGGAGCGGCCTTGGAGGACACGCTTACCAAGGCGCAAAACAACCCCTCCTTTTCCCCTACCTTCGCGGCATTCTGCGCGCAGTTTTGCCCGCTGCGCAGCTTGTTTCCCCCTATCTTCTTGCACACCATGAGCGCCTATTTCCACGACCAAACCTTCAAAAACCACGATTTCTCCTCGGAACCTTGGCAACCGGGTGAATACGAGCAATGCGTATTCCAAAACTGCCGGTGGAACGAAGGAGACCTCTCCCAATGCGCATTTGTGGACTGCACCTTTGCATCGTGCGACCTCAGCGTCGCCAAACTTTTGGGAACTGCCTTTCGCGACGTCGTCTTTCAAGACTGCAAAATGCTGGGATTGCGCTGGGACCGATGCAACCTGCTTGGCCTCACCGTTTCTTTTGACCGGTGTGCGCTGGACCACAACTCGTTTTACGCCTTGAAATTGAAAAACACCCGTTTCAACGGCTGTTCCCTCAGGGAGGTAGACTTTGTGGAGGCCGACCTGACGGGCGCTTCCTTCGCTGGCTGCACCCTCGCCGGGGCCACCTTTGAACAAACAATCCTCGAGGGGGCAGACTTCCGCACGGCCGAAGGAGCCGTAATTAACCCCGAAGACAACCGGCTGAAAAATGCCCGCTTTTCGTTGGCCGGCCTGCCCGGACTCGTTGCCCACTACGGGCTGCGCATTGAGGCCTAAGGGCACCTTCGAACCTCCCGCGAACGGCGTACCTTCGTTCCCATGAACAACTCCCACGCCCGACCACCCAAAAAGTGGAAGATGATGCTCATCAGCTGGCTCTTTGTATATCCCGTGATTAACCTGCTTTTTGCGCTGGTTTTTCCCCTGGTTGCCGACCTTCACCAACTGGTCAAAACCCTCATTTTCACTTTAATTCTGGTGCCCCTCATGGGCGTGGCCATCCCTCTTTTGCACAAGCGATTCTGGGGCTGGATCACCCGATAACCCCCTTTATCCACCCCACCCTCGCGCAAATCCATGCAACCCAAACGCGGAATCCGGCTCAATAAATTCATTGGAGAAAGTGGCTATTGCAGCCGCCGCCAAGCCGATGGATACATCGAAGAAGGTCGGGTTAAAATCAACAACCGAAAGGCCCAAGTAGGCGACGTGGTCTACCCGGGCCAAATCGTGATGGTCAACGGCCACCGGCTGGAGCCTGTTCCGGAAGATCGACTGGTTTTCATTGCGCTGAACAAGCCCGTGGGCATTACCAGCACCACCGAATCCAGCGTACGGGACAACATCGTGGACTACGTCAACCATTCCGAGCGCATCTTCCCCATTGGCCGGCTGGACAAGGACTCCCAAGGCCTGATATTCCTCACCAACGACGGCGACGTGGTGAACAAAATCCTGCGCGCCGGGAACAAGCACGAAAAGGAATACGTCGTCACGGTCAACAAGCCGCTGACAGAGCAAGCCATTCGGACCATGGCCGGCGGCGTCCCCATGCTGGGAACCACCACCAAAAAGTGCAAAATCGTCCAAGAAACCCCCACGGTCTTCCGCGTAACCCTTGTACAGGGCTTGAACCGACAAATCCGACGCATGGCGGAGTTTGTGG